>JAQGKG010000048.1 GCA_028290245.1 Devosia sp.
ACTTCGGTGTTGGCTACTATCCCGAGTTCCTGCGTGAAAGCACCGCGATCGAGGACTATTACGCTCCGGGCCTGATCGTGTTCGGTGTGCTCGACCAGCCAACCGAAATGCTGCTGCGCGAAGTGAAC
Source organism: Devosia sp. (assembly GCA_028290245.1). GTDB lineage: Bacteria > Pseudomonadota > Alphaproteobacteria > Rhizobiales > Devosiaceae > Devosia. Next base: position 129 of record JAQGKG010000048.1, read on the forward strand.
GCCAATATGGGCGTCGAATGCTTCGTGGTGACCCTCGCTACAGCTGAAGCCGTCAAGTATGCCAGCAATTCCTGGCGCGCGGTCAAGGTGACGTTCGCTAACGAAATCGGCAACATTTCCAAGGCATGCGGCGTCGACGGCCAGCAGGTCATGAAGATGATCTGCTCCGATACCAAGGTCAATATCTCACCCTACTTTATGCGTCCCGGCTTTGCTTTTGGTGGTTCTTGCCTGCCCAAGGACGTGCGGGCCCTCAGCCACCTCGCTAATGAAAAGGGCGTCTCTGCTCCCCTGCTCGACGCAGTCCTGGAAGCCAATGAGGCCCAGATCCAGCGTGCCGAAGCACTGGTCGAATCGAGCGGCAAGCGTTCGATCGGCATGGTTGGCATCAGCTTCAAGCCTGGCACGGACGACCTCCGCGAAAGCCCACTTGCGGAACTGGCCTCGCGCCTGATCGCCAAGGGCTACGCCCTCAAAGTCTATGACCCCTACGTCAGCGAAGCCTTCGACAATGGCGTTAGCGCCATCGGCCGCGGCAACGATGTGGTGCCGGATTTGGGCGGGCGCATGGTTGCCCAGCTCGAAGATCTCATCACCGGTGCGGACATCATCCTCGTGGGCAATCGCTACGAAGAAACCGTCGGTCGCCTCAACGAAGCTGCCAAGTCGCACTCGCTGGTCGACCTCACCCGCATCAATTCATCCTTGCGCTCCAACGGCGCCTATCAGGGCATTTGCTGGTAATCATGAGCGCCATTCTCTCGCATGCAATCTACATCCTTGTTTGCCTGGGAATTGCGTTGTCGGTTCCCGGCGGGGTGATCAGCGCGAACGGTGCGCTGGTTCTCACCCTGGGCGCCATCGGGGCGTGGCGGTATTTGTGGGCGCTGACGAACTTCGTTCGGGCCCATATCTACCTTCGCATCGCCTATCCAAACCGCAAACGGCTTGCTCAGCGTCAATATGCTGAGCAAGCAAACCCTGCACATGCCTATTTCCTCGTGACCTCGTTCAAGGTCGATGTCGAAACTTCGATGCGGGTCTACCGTTCGATTTTCGAGGCTGCTGTGCAGTCCGAAGGCGGGGCAACCGTTGTGGCTTCCGTTGTCGAAATCGCCGACGAGCGGCTGATCCGTGCCGCTTATGGCAAGGTCGCAGCCAATAGCGGCGTCAAGCTAATCATCGACCGCATTCCAGGCACTGGCAAGCGGGACGCACTTTCGGCGGCGCTGAACATCATCGCCGGAGAATTGCCCCGAACTACCGACATCGTGCTGTTCGTCGATGGTGACACCATCGTGCCAGCCGACATCGTTGCCCAAAGCGCACCGTTTTTCAGCGACCGGCGCCTGGGCGCCCTGACGACGGACGAAGCCAGCGAAACCACTGGGAGCCAATTGTTCCGCGATTGGTTCGAGCTGCGCTTCAATCAGCGCCAGATGATGATGTGCTCCATGGCGCTCGGCCGTCGCGTGCTGACCCTGACCGGCCGGATGTCGGTCATCCGGGCAGACCTCGCCACAGACAAAAGCTTCATTGCCGGCGTCGGTCGCGACTTCACGGACCACTGGCGTCTGGGCCGAATTAATTTCCTGACCGGCGACGACAAATCCACTTGGTACTGGCTCTTGAGCCGGGGTTATCAGATGGCCTACCTGCCTGATGTGCAGTCAGTCTCAATGGAAACCCAGCCAAAACCTGGCTTTGCGGATTCTGCCACGACACTGATGATCCGCTGGTTCGGAAACATGCTGCGCACCAACGGGCGGGCCCTGAAGCAGTCGCCACTAAAGGTCGGCTTGTTCACTTGGTGGTCGATCCTGGATCAGCGCGTGTCCATGTGGACAACGTTAGCCGGCCCTCTTGCCGTAGTGCTGACGGCGCTGCTGATCGACCCATTCATCCTGCCTGCTTATGTGGCCTGGGTCATGGCGACACGATATGTGACCTGCGTCTTGCTGGCGACATTCCGTGGACCCTTCCCCATCACCTACCCCTTTCTGCTCTACTTTGGGCAGATCATGGGCGCCACGATCAAGAGCTACGTCTCGTTCCGTCTTGATCGCCAGAAATGGACTCGCCAGGCAACCTCGATCGGCTCCGGCGTCGGCCTGTCCGGACGGATCACGGCTCTCTCTTCCACCTACATGCACATTCTCGCGCTGGGATGGCTGCTCGTCGCAGTGCTCCTGCTCAGCCGATCTGCATTGAACCCTCTTTTGTAACGGACATACCATGCAAAAACTCTCAAGCTTGGACACTGGTCCAAATGATGTTCCCCCGGTGTCGGACTTCGACAGCGAGCATCCTGTCATCCAGATGCCCTTCAGCGCCATCATCGATGGTCGGATGTTCGAGGGGGACGGGATATCGCTCGTCGGTGCACGAGCCCAAGGCTTGGTTTCGCCGCAACTTGAAGGCGAGCACCGGCTCGTGACCTTGGTCTTCCCATTCGCGGGTTTCAACGTTACGCTCCCCGTAGAGGCAAGTCTGAACACCGCCTCCAGCGCGTCTGGCAAGCTGGCACTACGCTTTACCAATCCGACAGGTCCGCACTTCATTCAGCTGCGGCACCTGCTCAATTCCTACATTTCTGGCGATATCGGCGATGTCGGATCGGTGCTGTCGACCTCGGCTGGCAATCCGCGCGGTGCTGAAAAGGTGAAGGCGACCAACTCGCGCACTCCGGGCCGCCTGCTCTCGGGTCTGCTGAAAGGCTTGCTCATCACCGCAGCATCGGTTGCGCTGTTCGGCTTCGTCGGTTCCAAGATTTACGACCGAGCCTTCGTATCCCACGCTGAAGGCGTTTCCCTCATCAGCACCAGCAATACTGCACTCCGCGCAGTCAGTTCAGGCCAGCTTGATTTCGTTGATCCAAACGCCGCGCAGGGCCAGGTGGCCTACGCAGTACGGACCACATCGGGCGATTTGGTCAATATTTCGATGCCCTGCGACTGCGTTGCTCTGCCGGGTGCGCTGACTGCTGGCGCCACGGTGCTGGCCGGCGATGCGGTGATGCGCGTTGCAACCCGAGATGCCGCAACCCAGATCGACGCGCTGGTGCCTCTTCAGGCCTATCGGGCCCTGGTGGCTGGCGCGACCGCCCAGGTCGAGCTCGGCAACGGCTCCTTCATCTCCGCAACGCTGCAGCCCGGCACTGTCACAGTGCCTCAGGACAGTGCCGAGGGCGCCGTTCAGGTCGCCCTGCTTCCCCAATCCGATATCGATCCTTCGCTTATCGGCACCCCCGTCTCCGTCACTGTCGGAACGGCAAACTCCAACCCCGCAGTATCCTTCATCCGGGATTTAGTTTCGCAAGGAGCGAATCGATGAGCACTATTAATCCAGTAATCCTATGCGGGGGCATCGGTACAAGGTTGTGGCCGCTGTCGCGTGAACAGCAGCCGAAGCAGTTCCAGCCGATCAGCGCAGATGGCATCACCTTCTTCCAGGCGACCGTCCAGCGTCATGCCGGACGCGTTTTCGGCAAGCCAGTTGTTCTGGTCAATCATCGGCACATGTCGACGGTTAATCGCCAGATGCGGGCTCTGATGACGGAAGCCATGGTTATCGGCGAACCTGTCTCGCGCAATACGGGGCCAGCCCTGCTGGCCGCGTCGCTCTATCTGTACGACGAGAACCCGGACGCAGTCCTGCTTGCACTCCCATCCGATCACGTCATCGACGGGGATCTCGAGCCCTCGATGGTCGCAGCGCTGCCTGCAGTCAAAGATGGCCTGATCGTCACCTTCGGCATTGCACCGCGTTATCCCGAGAGCGGTTACGGCTACATCATCGATGGCGGTCCGTATGTCGGCTATGACGGCGTCCGCAAGGCGGCCCGCTTTATCGAGAAGCCCGTCGTCCAGGTTGCCGAGGCGCTGATTGCCGAAGGCGGCGCTTACTGGGCATCGGGCATCAGCCTTTTCCGCGCCGATACCTTGATCGAAGAATATCGCCGGATTGCTCCGGACACACTACGCGCCGTGCGGGAAGCCAAGCGCCTTGCCGAACGCTCTGGTTCGGGCGTGATGCTCGAAGCAACCTCTTTTGCCCAGGCTTCCAACGAGTCTACCGAAATGGCAATCTTCGAGCATACCGAGTTGATGACGTTGTTCCCGGCTGAGGTGCAGTGGGACGATGTCGGCGCTTGGTCAGCGTTTCACACGATCGGCGCCAAGGACGCGACGGGCAACGTCTCGTCCGGCGATGTCGTGCTCGTCGATACCGAGAACTCCTATATCCGTGGCGGCAACAAGCTCGTGGCCGTGGTCGGTCTGTCTGACGTTATCGTCGTGGATACTCCTGACGCATTGCTCGTGACCAGCCGTTCGGCCTCTCAAAAGGTCAAGAAGGTCGTCGAGATGCTCGCCAAGACGTCCCGGCCTGAAGTCGTCGATCACCGCTGGATCAATACCGATTGGGGCCGTATTGGCACGATTTCGGAAGGCGGCGGCTACAGCATCCGCCAGATGGTGCTCAATCCCGGCGGCACCGTCCTGTTTGAGTCAAAGTCGACTCAGAAAAGCCTGCTGACTATCGCCGAGGGTATTGCACAAATCCGTACCGAAGCGGGCGTCCAGGAACTCGGCATCGGTGCGACCTTTGAGGTCGGCCCCCAAGTGCGCGCTGCCCTGACGAATCCAGGCGTCGTCATGCTGCAGGTGATCGAGGTCAACTGCGAAATCGGCTCCAGGGAAACCATGGCCCCAGCCGGCTCCAAGGTTGGCGCAGGCGATGACGATGCCAGCGACAAGTCGAGGCAATATGCGTAACGCTGCCGCCCTCGTTCCCATGACCATCGCGCTGTGTTTTGCCACCGCGATGGCTCCGGCGATGTCAGACGAGATCACCGCTCAGGTGCCGACTGTCCAAGCGGAACTGTCGTCGCTGCTAGCGGCGCCTGCCATTGATTCGGCTGCCATCTTTACGGCAGTAGCGCCGCTGGGATTTGCCCAGCGCGCCAGCTACGACGTGGATTTCGAACCCCATGTTCCTGCTCGCGCCGAAGGCCCGTTGTCGGCCCGGCTATTGCCTTTTGCCATGGTGCTCGATGCGGCGCTGGGGGCAGCCTCTACCCAGACGCTGGACGGCATTGTGGATGCTCAGGGCGACAAAGGCGCCGCCGCGATTTATTTCGAGCAAGGCCCGGTATTTATTTCCGACATCAAGGCGGCTCTGGCGCAACTGGACCTGCCGATCGACGAGGCAGCTCCCGCGAACCAGGTTACTCTGACCCGGCCACTGGTTTTGTCTTCTCGTGCAACGCTTGTGCTATTGCCTGGCGAGGAGCTAACGCTCGACCGAGCCGAAGGCGCCTTCCTGATTGCCGCCGGCGGCATGGTTATCGACCGCGCCTCAATCGTGGGTTCCGAGGCGGCCAACACCTCCGAGCGCAATTTCCGGCCATTCATTCTGACCGATGCCACTACGGGCCCGATTGAGCTCTCCAGCGCGCATTTCGCACGCCTTGGCTTCGGCGGCGACGCGCGGTCCGCAGGCCTGTCCATCACCGGCTCTAGCGTTGATCCGGATAGACGTTCTTTTGTTCAGGACAGCACCTTTAGCGAAATGGGCACACTGTCGCTGGTTGATGCCGCCCAGAGCACGATCCGACGCAACATTTTCAATAAACCATTCAACACTGCGTTGGCCATTGTTTCGAGCACCGCGATCATTGTGGACGACAACGTGATGGTGGGCGCCACTCCTGGCCACGGCGTCAAGCTTGGCCCGAATGCGACCAACATCCTGGTCGCCGACAATATCGTGGCCGACAACGACAAGCACGGCCTGCTGCTGGAGGGGAACACGACTGGCAGCGTGATTTTCAACAACCTGCTGTTTGAGAACGCGGCGTCCGGTGTCGCCGTGCTCAACGGATCGTGCCTGTCGCTCGAGCAGAACCTGATCCTCGCCAATGCTGCCGACGGTATCATGGTCCGGAACAGCGCCGGGCTCAACTTTGCGACTAACATAATCGCCGCGAACCAACGCGCGGGCGTGTCGATCGTGGGTGACAATGGCAATGTTCGGCTCAAAGACAATCGCTTCGACGGCAACAAAGTAGGCCTGCGTGCCAGTACCAGCTTCGATCTGGCATTTTCGGGCAACGACTGGGCGGGCCAGACGCCACGCCTGCTCGATGGGGACATCGCTCAATACACCGTATCCCTGCTTGACGGGATCAAGAATGGCGACACCGAGCTGACCATGGCCGGGCTGCCGCTACCGGTAAATCTGACCGCATCGTTTCCCACCTGCAAGCCGGGGGAGGCCGTCTGATGGTATTTTCCTCAGAGACTTTTCTATTCATTTTCCTGCCGGTTTTCTTGACCGTCTACTACCTGACGCCAAACCGGTTTCGCTCCGTAACCATCCTGATCGGGTCTTACCTGTTCTATGGCTGGTGGCGCTTCGATTTCCTCGCGCTGCTGTTCGGCACCACGTTGTGGACTTACGTCTTTGGCCTTCTGGTCGACCGGCACGAGGGCAAACAGCGGCAAGTGCTGTGTGCCATCGGCACCATCGGTTGCCTCAGCGTTCTGGGTTTCTTCAAGTATTTCAACTTTCTGGCCGGCACCATTGCGAGCGTTATGGGTCAGGACGCGGCAACGCTGTCGATCTGGCATGTCATCCTGCCCATCGGCGTATCGTTCTACGTATTTGAATCCATCAGCTACCTGGTTGACGTCTACCGTCGGGAATCCCTACCGGCCCGTAATTTCGCCGATTTTGCATCGTTTGTGTCCTTGTTCCCGCATCTGGTCGCAGGGCCGATCCTGCGTTTTCGCGACCTGCGTGAGCAGTTTGCCAGCCGCACCCATTCGCTGGCGCTGTTCTCCCAAGGCATGACGATCTTCATCATTGGCCTGGCCAAAAAGGTTTTGATCGCGGACACCGTGGCGCCGATCGCCGACACCATCTTTTCCCAGTCCGCACCGACCTTCATCGAATCCTGGATCGGCGCTAGCGCCTACACCATCCAGCTCTATTTCGATTTCTCAGGCTACAGCGACATGGCGATCGGACTCGGGCTGATGATGGGTTTCCGCCTGATGGAAAACTTCAACTCGCCCTATATCAGCCGCAGCATCACCGAGTTCTGGCGCCGCTGGCACATCAGTCTGTCGGTCTGGCTACGGGATTATCTTTACATTCCGCTCGGCGGCAATCGTAAGGGCGTCGCACGCACCTACTTCAACCTTTTCATCGTTATGGTGCTCGGCGGCCTGTGGCACGGCGCCAACTGGACCTTCGTCATCTGGGGTGCCTGGCACGGCGCGATCCTTGCCGTTGAGCGCTACTTCAACTGGCCCAAAAAAGCCGCAACGGTCTTCTGGTCCCTGCCCTTGACCCTGCTGTTCGTAGTGCTTGGCTGGGTGATGTTCAGAGCGCCGAACGTCGGAAGCGCCATGACCATGTACGCCGGCATGTTCGGGTTCAATGGCCTGGGCCTCACACCGGACGTTGCCTGGCAATTGCCCCGCGAAGGCATGATGGTCCTGGCAATCGCCATCGCCATTGCCGGGTTCGAACCCAGGCTCAAGAAGCTGGCTGAACCGAGCCTGATGATTGACGGGCAAGGCACTGCCTCCCTTGTCTCGGAATGGGTGCCGGCCTTGGCAATGTCTGCGCTGACGGTTCTCGTCCTGATGCGGCTCGCCGACCAGTCCTTCTCCCCCTTCCTCTACTTCCAGTTCTGAGTTTCCGCGATGCAGCTTTCCAACCGGGTTCTTCCCAAGCTCGTCCTCCCCACCGTCTTCTTTGGCTATGCCCTTTGGGTCAGCGGCAGCTTTATCGTTGACGCTAGCCAGTATGAGAAGGAGCTTCCTTCCGGCGTCGCCAGCGTCGTCGATGGCCAATTCACCGCGAAGTTGGAAGGCATCTATAAGGACCGCTTGCCCTATCGATCGGTCTCGACTGACCTGCTCGGCGCGGCGCGCTATCTCATCTTTGGTGAGGGCCGCAAGGGCGTCGTCGTCGGCAAGGACGGCTGGCTGTTTTCCAGCGAGGAATACCGCGCTGCCAGCAACGAGCCCAGAAGCATTGCCGATGCTGTCAACATGGTGGCCAACGTTCGCGACCAGTTGGCGGCCCGGGGAACCGATCTTGTCGTGCTGCCGCTGCCGGCCAAGGCCGACATTTACCGCGAACATACTTCCTATCCGAGCTTAAGCAACGAGATGGAGGTTCGTTACGACAGTTTCCGCACAGCGCTCGCAGCTCAAGATATCAAGACTGTCGACGCGAGATCATCACTGCTTGCAGCTAAATCTGAAGGCGAGTTGTTTCTTAAAGGCGATACGCACTGGAGCCCCAAGGGTGCTTCCGTCGTTGCCGGTGCGACGGCCGAGGCAGCCGGATCGATGGTAGCGCCGGTCCCCTTTACCCTCTCAGAGGGAGAAACTCTTCCGGTCGAAGGTGATCTGACCAAGTTCATCGTCTCACCCCAATACGCCAGCTATGTCAGCCTTGCGCCGGAGCGGGTCACCCGTTTGCGCGCCTCAGCCGAACAGCCTGCAGACCTCACGGGAGCCGACCTGTTTGGTGGTCCGTCGATCGACGTCGCCCTGGTGGGCACCAGCTATAGCGCCAATGAAAACTGGAGCTTTGCAGCATCGCTGATGGGCGCCATGGGCGCCGATATCGTGAACTTTGCCGAGGAAGGTCACGGGCCCTTCCTGCCGATGCGGCAATACCTGGATAGCGACGTCGCTAGGGACACCCCGCCCAAGCTGGTGATCTGGGAGATCCCGGTGCGCTACCTCACGGCTCCCGATGCTCTAGCGGCCATGACCGCCCAAGCGGAATAATGGAGATGACGAAATTGACATCCAAGAGCATTTTGATCGTATCTCTGCTGGCCGCGACGCTGGGACAGCCGGTGTTGGCCCAGGACGCTCCGGCCCCCGTGCCTGCAGCGCGATCCACTGTGGCCGCCGGCACTACGCCGATTACCTTCAAGCCATTTCGGCGAGGAATTACTGCAACGGTTCAACTGCCAGCGGGCTTGCAGACCGTTCGACGTAACTTGATCGCCGGTAAGCGTTTGCGCACTGCCGACCTTCGCGCCCTCGCCGATGCTGGTGACAGCTTGGCTCAGATGCGGTTTGCTAAGCAGCTTTCTGAAATGAGCGATCCGAGCCTGTTGCGGTCGCAAGTCCATTACTATGCCATGGCGGCATATAACGGACGAGAAGGCGCCGTGCGGCCCTTGCTGTCGCTGCTGCGCAGTCAGGGCGCCACCCTTGATGCTTCGGTGCTGGCCAATGCCGAGGCTGCGCTCCTCGCCCAAGTCTCTCACGGGCAGATCGACGCCATAGCGGGGCTCGCAAAATTCTACCTTACTGGAGCACCGTTCGGAGCCAAGCAGGCGGACGGTCAGGAAATGTTGACCAAGGTGGCTAGGGCGGGCGATGCCCAAGCGGCACTCGATCTGGCGTTGCAAATGATTGCTGAGCGCCCCGACACTGGTCGGCAAGACGCTCGCGAGTTCCTCGAAATTGCAGCGAACTCTGCCGATCTTGCCGTCAAGGCAACCGCAACGTCCCTGCTCCAGAGCGGCGGCGAGATCTGAATGGCAAACTCAGTCACCTCTCGCCTGAACCTTCGTCTTCGCGCTACGGGCTTGGCTGTCGCCTTGATCGCCTTGGTGACAGCGACGACGGGCGCCCA
>JAQGKG010000056.1 GCA_028290245.1 Devosia sp.
CGTCGTAGAACGGCGATTCCGGACGCGGCGCAGCCTGGGAGGGCGAGCCCTGCCCCGTGAACACTACGTCGATGATTTCCTGGCGGTCGATCAGTTGACTAACGCCGATGCGGAAGTCCTTGCTCTGGAACAGCTCGCGCCGGACCGGGTCAACATGGTTCAAGTTAAACTGGAGAATCAAGGTGTTCATGTTCGACGGGATGTTTTCGCCGAGGTGATAATCACCGGCTTCCTGTCCGTCGAAGAACAAGGGCTGGTTGGCGACCGTGGCAATATGGCGGTCCTGGTAATCGATCTCGCCATTCAGCGCCATCAACGTCAGCTCTTCGAGCGAGTCCGAGACGCGCATGTCGAGCTTGTCGATATAGGGTAGCTGGTTACCCTCGGTATCGACCTTCCAATAATAAGGATTGCGCACGAAGGTCGCGCGGCTGGCGTCGCCGGTCAGTGGCTCGTCGATCATCCAGGCATTCATCATCGGCAGCTCGGGATTGGCCCAGCGGATGGTTTCCGTTGCCCAGGAGCAGCGGTCCGTCATCCATAGTTCCCAGGTTTCGAAGCCGGCGGCCTTTGCTTCTTCGGCGGCGTTGGGATTGTACTTGGGATAGAACTGGCTGCAGTAGTCCTTACTCAACGAGACAACGGTAAAGCCGTTGACGCTGGCAAGGTCGTCCATGATCACGCCATTGGGTTTTTCGAACACCAGCTTGAAAGTGATGTCGTCGACCACTTCGACCTTCACCGGGTTGTTCGGGTTTTTCATGAAAGTGCCGACGCCATAGCTCGGCTCGCTGAACAGCTCAGCCGCAAAGGCGATGTCGGCGCTGGTGAATGGCTTGCCGTTGTTCCACTTCAGACCGTCGCGCAGCTTGAATGTATAGGTCTTGGAATCCTCGCTGACCTCCCAGCTTTCGGCAAGGTTGGGGACGATGGTCTTCCACTCCCGATCGTAGCGCACCAACCCGTCATAGGCGACGGTGCGGGCGATCCAGGCATTGTCGAGGCCACCGCGCAAAGCCGAACGCCAGGTGCCGCCATAAGTGCCGACGCTTTCCACCGGCGTGACGACCAGCGGATTGCTCGGCAGGCGTTCAGCCACGGGTGGCAGGTCCATGCCGTCCAGCATGGGGGATTGCTGCTGGCCAAAAACGGCGCCGCCCATCAGCAACATGGCGGTGAGTGCGCCGGTAACGACGCGGCCGGAACGGAGTCCGGGCCTAAGTCGGAAATGGTTCATCTGTCTCTCCCTTGTGGCCGTCTGTTTCCGGCCCGGCGCCTCGTGACGCCCATTCAAGCTAGGGGATATTTTGCGCAGTCGCAAGCATTTTGCGCAAATCACGCAAATTACGCAATATTGTTCATTTTGCATTGAGGAGCCAATGGCATATCCGGCGGACAAGTCACAACATGCTATGAATGGGGGCGTGGAATGCCAGCAGTCTGCTAACGTATTCGAGGGGGTGCGCTAGATTTTGGGGACGACGCGGTACCGCATAGCGGAGAGGCCTATCCCCGAATCCTGACGCTTGTCAGACAGCGAAAACCGTCTCGCCTTCGACCATGGTAACACCGATTTCGAGCTGCTGGACCGCGCGTTCGCCATCGATATGTTCTGCCAAGAGGCGTACCGCGCCGCGCCCAATAGCTTCGCGATCCACGCGGACCGTGCTCAGCCGCGGCGTTGCCATGCTGGCCAGCGGCAGGTCATCGAAGCCTACAATGGAGAAGGTCGGCGGCAGCGGGCTCTGCTGGCCATAGAGGCCTTCGAGCATCTCCACCGCGGCGATGTCGTTCCAGATGAAGGCAGCCGTGACGTCGTGCAGGCCCGCCAGAATGTCGCCTAGCAGCTCCTTGGTAGGCCTCTGATCGGTGCTCACGATAGTGCCGATGGCGCCGGGCGTCCGGCCGATAGCGGTCTCGAACCCCCGCTGGCGTTGACGAATTGTCGGCCGGTAGCTGTGCGTGTAGTGCAGGATTTTGCGATGCCCGGCATCCAGCAGCCGATGCGTCGCCATGAAGGCACCGTAAAAGTTGGCCGGCGAAACCGAGCTGACGCGCATGCCGGGATCGCTGCCATTGACCAGCACCACTGGCACGTCGGCCTCCTCGGACCAGGCCGCCAGTTCGTCCCAGGCATCGATGCCGGCCAGCAGCACGCCACCTGCCCCGGCCTGCGCGATCTGCTTTTTGATCAGGTCAAGCGTCACCACGGACTCGTTGACCAGCCGCACATCGAGCGCCACGCCCAGCGCCGCCGCCTGCGCCCGCATGCCCTCGACAATACCGAAGTAGAAACCCGATAACCCACTGGTTGCACTGCCCAGTGGCACCAGCGCCACCGCCCGTTTATCCCCGCCCGCGCCAACCATGCTATGCTTGGATTTGTACCCCAGCGTCCGCGCCATCCGCTGCACGTCACGGCGCACCGTGTCGCTGATGCCAATCTCATTGGCCAGCGCCCGCGAGACGGTACTTACCGAGACGCCGAGCCGCTCCGCTATGTCTGTCTGATTTGCACGCTTCTGGATCATGAGGATATCCTGCACTGATCTACGCAATATTTGCGTTTTTTGAGCAATGCAAGAGCGCACGTGAGAATTCGCGGCTAGGCGTCCTGTCAGGCGCCTGCGGCGACGGCCGTGC
>JAQGKG010000359.1 GCA_028290245.1 Devosia sp.
AAACAGGAATCCCACCCAACAAAAAAGCCCAGGTCACCCCGGGCTCTTGCTTATTCCACAGCGGCCTTGTCAGCCTCGCTGCGTTGGTCGGTGATCGCCAATGGCTCCACCACGTCCCGCTTGCGCCTGATCCTCAACCGCTTGATGCGGCGGCTATCCGCGGCCAAAATTTCAAACTCGAAACCTTCGAGCTTGGTCACCCGTTCGCCGCGCTTCGGCACATGGCCGGCCAGATCGAACACCAGCCCGCCGATCGTATCGACATCCTCGGCATAATCGCCCGGATCAAATTCCGGCCCAATCAGCTTCTGCACATCCCTGAGTTCAGCCCGGGCATCGGCGATGTAAGTATCGACGCCAACCTTGCGGATCAGCGCTGCGGCCAGCTCATCATGCTCGTCCTCGATCTCGCCAACCACCGCTTCGAGCAGGTCCTCAATGGTCACGAGCCCGTCAGTACCGCCATATTCGTCGATCACGATGGCCATATGCACGCGGCTCGCGCGCATCGACTGCAACAGGTCGCCGACCGGCATGAAGGTCGGAACGAACATCGCGTCGCGGGTGATGTCGAGTTTGATGATCTTGTGCTTGAGCACGGTCGACACCAGCTTGACCGGCACATCCTTGGCCGGATCGGTCACCGGCTCGGTAATGCGGCCCAGCGCGTCCTTAACGTGGATGAAGCCCAAAATATTGTCGAGATTGTCGTCATACACCGGCAGGCGCGAGTGGCGCACCTCGCGGAATTTGGCGATCAGCGTGCCCAGATTGACATCGGCCTCGATGGCCTGAATGTCGCTGCGCTCGACCATGACGTCGCCGACCGAGACGTTGGAAAGCTTGAGCACGTTTTGCAGCATCGTGCGCTCGCTCTCGGAGAAGTCCGCCGTCTCGGCGCTCCCCTGCTCGTCGAGCGCGACCTGCAAGTCATCGCGCAGGGAAACTGTACCGCGGGCCAGCATGGCCTTGAGACGGTTCCAGATGGATTGCCCCCGTGCGGCGACGGAGGCGGGACTAGAAGGAGGTTCGGGATTTGTGGGGGCCTGGGGGCCCGTACTGTCGCTATCGTTCATGTGCATGCGCCGCAAAAGAAAGCGGCCTTCTGTCCTCGATCAAGAAAATTCTGCCCTAATATAGGGGCGCCAAGCTAATCGGCATAGGGGTCGTCTATCCCCAATGTGGCCAAAATCGATGTCTCGAGGCTTTCCATGGCGGTCGCCTCCTCATCGGTAATGTGGTCATAACCTAGGATATGCAGGAATCCGTGCACCACCAGATGGGTGAAATGCGCCTCGAAACTAACACCCTGCTCCTCCGCTTCACGGATCAGCGTCTCGCGCGCCAGCGTAATATCGCCGAGAATCCCCACGACGGGACCGAACGGCTCGATCTGCGGAAAGCTCAGTACATTGGTCGAGCTGTCCTTGCCGCGCCATTGCTGGTTCAGCCCCTTCTGCTCTTCGTCATCGGTGAGCAATATCGACAGCTCCGCCGCGCCCTTGACCCGTGCCTTGCTCTGGTTGAGCGCTTCCAGCACGGCGCGCTCGGCCAGAGGATCGAGATCCTCCGGCCAGGCTTCGTCATTGCGAATGATAGCGATTTCGAGCGGCGAAGCAGTCAGCGGACAACCCCTTCGGTGGCTTTTTCGGCCAGCTTCTTGGCGGTATCAGCCTCGTAAGCCCGCACGATGCGGCCAACCAGGGCATGGCGCACCACGTCCTTGTCGTTGAAGCGCGAAATATGCACCCCCTCGACGCCATCAAGCAGGCCGATGGCTTCGACGAGCCCCGACTTCTCGCCGCGCGGCAGATCGACCTGGGTCGGATCGCCGGTAACGATCATCTTGGAGTTCTCGCCAAGACGGGTGAGGAACATCTTCATTTGCATCGCGGTGGTGTTCTGCGCCTCGTCGAGGATAACCACGGCATTGGCCAATGTCCGTCCGCGCATGAACGCCAGCGGCGCCACTTCGATAATCCCCGAAGTCAGGCAACGCTCGACGTTTTCAGGCTTCATCATGTCATACAGCGCGTCGTAAAGCGGCCGCAGATAAGGATCGACTTTTTCCTTCATGTCGCCGGGCAAAAAGCCCAATCGTTCGCCGGCTTCCACCGCCGGGCGCGACAGGATAATGCGATTAATATCACCCCGCTCAAGCAGCGAGGCCGCATGAGCCACGGCGAGATAGGTCTTACCAGTACCGGCCGGACCGACGCCAAACACCAGCTCGTTCCGCTCCATCGAACGCATATAAGCGTCCTGCGCGGGCGTCCGGGCTACAACGGTAGATTTGCGCGTGGCGATCTGGGCCATGCGCACCTTGCCCTTGCGTTCCAGCGTCGGCAGCGTCAGTTGGCTGTCCTCGGTCTGGATCATGCGAATGACGCCATCGACATCAGAAATGACGATGCTGCGGCCTTCCTCAAGCGATCCATAAAGTGATTCCAGCACGCGTCGTGCTTGGTCGACCGATGACGCCGCCCCTTTGAGCAGGACGTGATTGCCGCGGGGTGTGGCAGAAACCTTGAGCCTCTGTTCGATCAGGGCAAGGTTCTGGTCAAAATCGCCATACAGCTGTGCCGCGAGGCGATTGTCTTCAAAAGCGAGTTCGAGTTGCGATGCGAGTGCGTTGTCTGCGGTCGGTGACAAGTGCCTGCTCAAACTGGTGTTGCTCCCGAAAGGGACTGACGCGGGCTTGCGCCTGTCGC
>JAQGKG010000123.1 GCA_028290245.1 Devosia sp.
GCCTTTACGCTGGCGCACAAGTTGTTGCCTCAGCAGGCGGCACACTAACGGCGAAACTGCCCTTGGAGAAATCTTGGGGCAGCGTCCGCCTAAGCCGCTTCGTTGCTCAGCATGCGGGTGATGAAGCTGCGAACTTCTTCTACTGCGATGCCCAGATCGGCGATGCGCTCGCTGGTTAGTGGGCGCCCTGCCTGCATCTCGACTTCGCAAGCCTTGGCGAGGTCGGCGATGGTCCAGGCGCCGACGCCGGAGGCTGCGCCCTTGATGGAATGCAGGTTCAACGCTAGGTCGTCATAGTTGGCGGCAAGTTGCAGCCGACCGAAATAGGTCTGCACCGTGGTGTCGAACAGGCGCAGGATTTCCAGCTCCAGGTTCTCATCGCCCAGGCACTGCTTGGCCAGATGCACCAGGTCAATCGGTCGCGACGAGCGCACATATTGGGTTGGTTCGGCCTGTTTGGCGGTTACTGCTGACGACGCCATTCGGGCGGCTCCTTGGTACAATGTGGTCCGTATGCCCGTTACGAAACTGGGCAATACCACCCCACCAACCTAGATTGCCCGGGTGAACAGCTGATTAAGCCACATCTTTGCCTTGCTTGCTCGATTGAGGTGATGCGGCGGTCTTCCCCAAAAAATTAACCTTTGAGTAAGATAGCGCTCGGTTTGCGTAAAATTGAATGTATTAATGAGCTTTGAACCAGCGCGCGGCGGCGAGGGCGGGGGAACGATGCGGGGCAATTGCATCGAATTGTTTCCATTTGACGATGCGGCCGGAAACGGCTGTGGCGTCATGATCACTCCTGACGTCCGCCTTGTTGCTGTGAAGCCGACGCGAGAGTTGTAAAGAGTATGGCGAATAACCTGACCCCCCATAACGATCCTGCCGCGCTGGCCTTTTCGGCAGTGGAAGACGCTCTCAAGGATTCGGTATTCAATCTCGACAGTACGCCGGACAAGGCGCCGGAGCGCCGCGCTTCCGATACTGCGCGCTCGGAACGCCTGCGCGCGGCCGACAAGATCGCGCAGCAGGCAGGTCCCGTCGCCAACGACGATCGCTTCCCAGCTTCCAAGATTCTCTACAACCTGCAGAGCCGCTCGTCGGCAACGCCGACCTGGATTGCGGTCTTGCTGTCGCTGGTCTGGATCGCCGTATCCGGCACGGTCGCATGGCTGCGCTATGGCCCGCAGATGGCCAACTTGGGTCAGTTCGTCGGTACCGTCGATTTTATCGGCCTGATCGCCATCATATTCTTGCCGGTGATGGGCTTTTTCGCCGTCGCCACCCTGTTCCGCCGCGCGCAGGACCTGCGCAACGCCGCCTCATCGATTACCCAGGCTGCTATGCGCTTGGCCGAGCCTGAAGTTACCGCCGCCGACAAGGTCGCCTCGGTGGGCCAGGCCGTGCGTCGCGAAGTCAACGCGCTTGGCGATGGCCTCGAACGCGCATTGTCGCGCGCTGGCGAGCTCGAGGTGATGATTCACAACGAGGTCACCGCGCTCGAACGCACCTATTCCGATAATGAATCGCGCATGCGCGCCCTGATCGCCGAACTGGCCAGCCAGCGCGAAAGCGTGCTGACTAATACTGAACGCGTCCGCGAAGCCATCACCGAAAGCCACACCGGCCTGGTGTTCGATCTCGACATGATCAGCCAGCGCATTGCCGGCACCATCGTCGAAAGCGGCGGCAACCTGACCCGTGCGCTCGAAACCGCCGGCAATACGCTGACCAACACCTTCGGCGAGCGCACCGAAAACTTTGTGTCCTTGGTCGATAACCGCACCACCGACTTCATGGGCGCCCTCGACGACAGCGCCGGCCGCCTGGCCCTGACCTTCGATGACAAGACTGCCACCATGGCCAAGGCGCTCGACGAGCGGGCCGCCGAGCTAAATTCTGGTGTCGAACGTCGCATTGCCTCGCTGACCGATGCGCTCGATTCGCACTCAGTCTCGATTGGCGCTGCTATCGATTCGCGCACCCAGGCCATCGAACAGCGCACGGCAGCCCTCACCGGCAGCTTCGAAGACCGCACCCAAACCATTGCCGGGCTGATCGAACAGCGTACCGGCGAGCTGACCTCCGCGCTTGATGAACGCACCGCTAGCCTCTCCACACTGCTGACCGATGGCGGAGCCTCGCTGCTCGACCAGTTGCGCGACCGCGGCCATGAAGTTACCGGCGGTCTCGACATGATCGGCCAGCGCATCGCCGAAGACATCACTTCCCGCTCGCGCGAAGCCGAAGTTATGCTCAATGCCCTCACCCGCCAACTCGACGAGTCGGTATCGGTCCAGCTCAATGCCATGGATAGCCGCCTTCAGACGGCTGTGCTCGAAATAAACGGCGCACTGGACGATACCTCGGAACGGGCGCGCATTACGCTGGCCACTGCCGGCCAGGATTCGCTCGGCCAGTTCGATGCTCGCCTGAGTGAAATCGCCTCGATCCTCGATACCCGACTGCACACATTAGACGGCGTCATCGGCGACAAGGGCGACACGCTGATTGCCCGCCTCGAAGCGCAGGGCACCAGCTTTGCCGCCCGCGCCAATGTGTTGGAAATGGCCCTCAACGAAGAATCCG
>JAQGKG010000365.1 GCA_028290245.1 Devosia sp.
TGCTCGGAGTCATCCTGCTGTTTTCGGTGCTCACACTGATCGTGGCGGTCATGCAAGGCGTCGCTATCGTCCGCGTGGCGCCGGCCAGTGAACGACTAGCTGGTTTCATGCCGCTGGGCTGGTGGAAATTCCGCCAGCTTGAGCAGAAGGCCGGTCCAGCCGCAGCAGCGCCGCTCAATATCTACAAGCGCGCCGTCATCGCTTTTCTGGTTTTCCTGCTGCTGGGTGTTATCCTTAGCGGCTGGGCTGTGAACCAGACACCTACGCTGGCTACTACCGCATTCATCGACAGCGGCACTCCTGCCGACGCTGCATTTAATACTGACCTTCGCCGCGTGGCCACCATGCCCGGCGCACTATTCCTGGAGAGCTGATATGCCTCAAATCCTGATGCCCGCGCTGTCGCCCACCATGGAAGAGGGCAAGCTGAGCAAATGGCTGGTCAAAGTCGGCGATACGGTTTCGTCCGGTGACGTGCTGGCCGAAATCGAGACCGACAAGGCGACGATGGAAGTCGAGTCGATCGATGCCGGCGTGGTCACTGAACTGCTGGTTGCCGAAGGCACCGAAGGCGTTCCGGTGAATACCCCGATTGCCGTGATCCTGGCCGAAGGCGAAAGTGCTGCGCCGACGCCGGTTACCAAGACCGCACCCGAGCCATCCGAAGCTCCCGTTGTGCCGGCCGAGAAGGCCGCCGAGGCTGCGGCGCCTGCACCTACTGTTGCAGCTGCGCCAAAGTTCCAGGCCGAGAACGATCCGGACCTGCCGGCGGGCGTCGAAATGGTCGAGATGACCGTTCGTCAGGCGCTGAACGAGGCGATGGCCGAAGAGCTGCGCCGCGACAAGGACGTCTTTATTATCGGCGAGGAAGTCGCCGAGTATCAGGGCGCCTACAAGATCACCCAGAACCTGCTGCAGGAATTCGGGCCCGAGCGCATTATCGATACGCCGATCACCGAGCATGGCTTTGCCGGCCTGGCTGTTGGCGCGGCGTTTGCCGGCCTCAAGCCAATCGTCGAATTCATGACTTGGAACTTTGCCATGCAGGCAATCGACCAGATCATCAACTCGGCTGCCAAGCAGCTCTATATGTCGGGCGGCCAGGTCAAGGCGCCGATGGTTTTCCGCGGCCCCAACGGCGTTGCGTCCCGCGTTGGCGCCCAGCACAGCCAGGACTATTCGGCCTGGTACAGCCATGTGCCCGGCCTCACCGTCATCGCGCCCTATAGCGCCGCCGACGCCAAGGGCCTGCTGAAGGCGGCTATTCGCTCGCCCAACCCCGTCATTTTTCTTGAAAACGAAGTGCTGTATGGCTCGACCGGTCTCGTCCCCAAGATGGACGACTTCCTGCTGCCGATCGGCAAGGCTCGAATTGCTCGCAAGGGCGCCGACGTCACTATCGTGTCGTTCTCTATGGGCATGCGCTACGCCACCCAGGCCACCGAAAAGCTGGTCGCGGCCGGCGTCGACGTCGAGCTGATCGACCTGCGCACGCTGCGCCCGCTCGACAGCGACACCGTCATCGAATCGGTCAAGAAGACCGGCCGCCTTGTGACCGTCGAAGAGGGTTGGCCGCAGGGCGGTATCGGCGCCGAACTGTCGGCCCGCGTCATGGAACAGGCGTTCGATTATCTCGACGCGCCAGTGCTCCGCGTCACCGGCAAGGACGTGCCGATGCCCTACGCCGCCAATCTCGAAAGGCTGGCGCTGCCCAACGTCGATGAAGTCATCGCGGCAGTGAATGCCGTGACCTATCGCTCGTAAGGAGAACCGGGATGCCAATCAATATCACCATGCCGGCGCTCTCCCCCACGATGGAAGAGGGCAAGCTTGCCAAGTGGCACGTCAAGGAAGGCGACACCGTCTCTTCGGGTGACGTGATCGCCGAGATCGAGACCGACAAGGCCACGATGGAAGTCGAGGCCGTTGACGAGGGCAAGATCGGCAAAATCCTGGTCGCCGAAGGCACTGAAGGCGTGAAGGTCAACGCTGTTATCGCCGTGCTGCTGCAGGACGGCGAAAGCGCCGATGCTGCGCCTGAACCTTCACCCGCGCCGAAGGCAGACGCGCCTAAGGCCGCTGAAGCGCCGAAGGCTAATGTTGCGCCTGCAGCCGAGGCCCCGAAGGGCGACGCCGGCACGTTGGCCTATGACAAGGGGACGTCGGTGACATCGACTGCCCCAGTCGAGGCAAGGCCTGCACCAGGCAAGGCTGACAGTGCTAATACCAATGGCAAGGTGTTTGCCTCGCCGCTTGCGCGTCGCATTGCGAAGGAAGCCGGCATCGATGTTTCGGCGATTTCCGGCACTGGCCCCAAGGGCCGCGTCGTCAAGTCCGACGTCGAAGCCGCGAAGTCCGGCAAGACGCCGCTCAAGGCTGCAACATCGTCTGCATCGGCTCCGGTCGCTGGCGGCGCAGCGCCGACGGGCATGACCAAGGCGCAGGTGATCGCGCTTTATCCCGAGGGCAGCTACGAGCTGGTGCCCAATGATGGCATGCGCAAGGTCGTGGCCGCGCGTCTCACTGAATCCAAGCAGACCGTGCCGCATTTTTATCTGACGCTCGATTGCAAGATCGATGCGCTGATGGCGGCTCGCGAGCAGATCAACGCGACCGCGCCCAAGTCCAAGGACGGCAAGCCGGCCTTCAAGCTGTCGGTCAATGACTTCGTGATGAAGGCGTGGGCTGTCGCTCTGCAGCGCGTGCCGATGGCCAATGCAACCTGGGCTGGTGACTCGATCCTCTATCACAAGCGCTCAGACGTGGCGGTTGCCGTGGCTGTGCCCGGCGGCCTGTTCACGCCTGTGGTGAAGTCATGCGATACCAAGACGCTTCGGGAAATCTCCGAAGAGGTCAAGGATCTCGCCGGCCGCGCCAAGTCCAAGAAGCTCGCCCCGCATGAATATCAGGGCGGCGCCTCATCGGTGTCCAATCTCGGCATGTTCGGCATCAAGAGCTTCTCGGCTGTGATCAACCCGCCGCATGGCACCATCCTCGCGGTCGGTGTTGGCGAAGAGCGCGTCTATGCCGACGCCGGCCAGGTCAAGATCGCCAACTTCATGACCGTGACCCTGAGCTGCGATCACCGCGCCGTCGACGGAGCCCTCGGCGCCGAACTGCTCGGCGTGTTCAAGGGCCTGATCGAAAACCCGGTAATGATGCTGGCCTAAGGGGCAGGGCGCCATGACCATCTCAGTTCGCCCAGCCCGCAAGTCCGATGCCGCCGAGATTGCCTTGCTGGTCAATATTGCCGTGCATGGCAACGTGGCGAAGGGCTGGGCGCAGGACAAGCAGGCCGAGGGCACCTACGAGCCACTCGAAGTTGGCCGGCTGGAAATGCTGAAGGACGACACGCCTTTCGGCTGGCGCTCTGCCTTCATGGCCGAGGCGGACGATGAAGTGACCGGTATGCTGCTGGGCTATCGCAAACCCGACGCACGGCAGCCGGTACCGGACGACATCTGGGCACCGCTGGTGCCCATCCAGCAGCTTGAAGAAGAGGCCTTTGGCCGCTGGTTCATCTCCATGCTCGGCGTGCACAAGACCTGGCGCGGCAAGGGTGTCGGTTCGATGCTGCTAGACCATGCCGAGGCACAGGCAAAAGATACACAGGCGCGCGGCCAGGCGTTGATCGTCGAAGACGCCAATGCCGGCGCTCGCAAACTCTATGAAAGCCGGGGTTTCTCGGTGACAGCAAGCCGCCCCATGGTGCCGTTCCCCGGAACGCCGCAACATGGTTCGGACTGGCTTCTGATGGTGAAGGAATAAATCATGGCTGACCAATACGATCTTCTCGTCATCGGCGCCGGTCCCGGCGGCTACGTTGCGGCCATTCGTGGTGCACAGCTCGGCATGAAGGTGGGCATCATCGAGCGCGAGCATATGGCTGGCATCTGCTCCAACTGGGGCTGCATTCCAACCAAGGCGCTGCTGCGCACGGCGGAAGTCTATGGCCACATGAGCCACGCCGCCAACTACGGTCTGACTGCCGAAAAGTTCGGCTTCGATATGGATGCCATCGTCAAGCGTTCGCGCGGTATCGCAGCGCAGATGAACAATGGCGTGCAGTTCCTGATGAAGAAGAACAAGGTCGACATCATCTGGGGCGAAGCCGTCATCACCAAGCCCGGTGAGGTCAAGGTCGCGCCAACCAAGAAGGCCATCGTGCAGCCGCAGGGCCCGGTGCCTAAGAATCCGCTCGGCGAGGGCACCTATACGGCTAAGAACATCATCATCGCTACCGGTGCGCGGCCCCGCGTGCTGCCCGGCATCGAGCCCGATGGCGACAAGATCTGGACCTATTTCGAGGCGATGAAGCCGGCCGCCATGCCCAAGTCGCTGGTGGTGATGGGCTCGGGCGCCATCGGCGTCGAGTTCGCCTCGTTCTACCGCTCGATGGGCGCTGAGGTGACCATCATCGAATTGCTGCCGCAGATCATGCCGGTTGAGGACGCGGAGATTGCCGGTCTCGCCCGCAAGCGGCTGGAAAAGCGCGGCATCAAGATTCTGACCGATGCCAAGGTTGCCAAGGTCGAAAAGACCAGCGATGGCGTCACGGCGCATGTCGAACTCAAGGACGGCTCCAAGCAGCAGATTTCCGGTGAAAAGCTGATCTCGGCTGTGGGCGTGATGTGCAATATCGAAGGGCTCGGCTTAGAGACGGTCGGCGTCAAGACCGAGCGCGGCGCCATTGTTATCGACCATTATGGCGCCACCAACGTTGCCGGCATCTGGGCCATCGGCGACGTCGCCGGCCCGCCCATGTTGGCGCACAAGGCCGAGCATGAAGCCGTCATCACCGTCGAGAAGATCGCCGGCCTTATGGTGCATGGCCTCGACAAGACCAAGGTTCCCGGCTGCACCTATTGCGAGCCACAGGTGGCCAGCGTCGGCCTGACCGAAGCCAAGGCCGAGGAAGCCGGCCGCGAGATCAAGGTCGGCCGCTTCCCCTTCGTCGGCAACGGCAAGGCAATTGCGCTTGGCGAA
This sequence comes from Devosia sp., assembly GCA_028290245.1. Lineage (GTDB taxonomy): Bacteria > Pseudomonadota > Alphaproteobacteria > Rhizobiales > Devosiaceae > Devosia. The sequence goes on from JAQGKG010000365.1 coordinate 4,987, forward strand.
CCGGATGGTCTTGTGAAGACCATCTTCGACGCCAAGACCGGCGAACTGCTCGGCGCTCACATGGTGGGTGCTGAAGTCACCGAGTTGATCCAGGGCTTCGTCATCGCCATGAACCTCGAAACCACCGAGGAAGACCTGATGCACACCATCTTCCCGCATCCGACGCTAAGTGAGTCGATGAAGGAAAGCGTGCTGGATGCCTATGGTCGTGCGCTGAACATCTGACGCGTCTTCCACGGGTTATTCACAGCCTCTCAAGGAGTTATCCACATGGTCAAGGCAATCCAGATCGGGCTCGGACACTGGGGATTTAGCTGGACGAAAGAGGTTATCCCCACAGTTCCCAATATCGAGATGGTGGGCTATGTGGATAGCAATCCAGATGCCATCAAGCGGGTGCAGGACGAGCTGGGAATCGCCCAAAACCTCTGCTTCACCAGTCTCGAAGAAGCCGTTGCAGCGGTGCAGGTCGATCTGGCCATCTGCACGTTGCGCACCGAGGCGCATTACCCGGTGGCAAAGCGTTGTCTTGAGCTGGGCCTCAACGTCATCGTCGAAAAGCCGTTTGCCTCGACCATCGCGCAGGCCAAGGAGCTGGTGGCGCTGGCGCGGGTCAACGGTCGCGTTCTGATGGTCAGCCAGAACTATCGCTTCCAGCCGGCGCCGATTGCTGCCGCCGAGCTGATCGGCGCGCAGAAGTTCGGCCCGGTGAACCTGGTGTCGATCGAGTTCCGCCGCCATGCGCCGAGCCAGGGCTATCGCTATTGGGACATGCCTGATCCGTTGCTGGCCGACATGTCGATCCACCATTTCGACCTGATGCGCATGGTGCTGGGCGACGAACCCAAGCGCGTTTCGTGCCGCACCTGGAATCCTGCGGCCAGCCCGTTCGGTCACCATCCGATCGGCGTGGCGACGCTCGAATTTGAGAAAGGCACCATCGTCTCCTATCGGGGCTCGTGGATGAGCTCTGGCCCGGTGACGCCTTGGGCCGGCGAATGGACCATGGATTGCTCGGAAGGCGAGATCATCTGGAGCTCGCGCGACCACTTCATGGGCAAGGCGGGTCCCGACAAGCTCAGCCTGCGCCAACGCGACGGGGAAGCAACGCCGTTCGACCTGCCACCAGTCGAGCTGGCCGACCGCAGCGGCACGCTTGGTGCCATCGCCAAGGTGATCGAGACTGGCTCGATGCCGGCCCGTTTCAGCTCGGGCGAGGATAATCTCCATTCGCTGGCGCTGGTGCAGGCGACAATCATGTCGGCCTCGCGCGGCGGCGACTGGGTCGACATCGCCGAGATCATGCAATAGGCGACCCGGAGCGTTTTCAGTAAAAGTGGAAACCACTTTTGCGGTTCGAAGGCGCGACAAAACATAGATGCTAGGCAAAAAGGCCGGGTTGAACCGGCCGCCTTCGGGAGCGATATAACGGGCACACTGCCCAGTCAGGACCTCAAGTGGTTACGCTCATAGACAATTCGGCGCTCAAGCCGCGCCACCCGGAAAAGGCCAATCGGCCCGATAGCGTGGTTTTGCGCAAGCCGGACTGGATCCGGGTCAAGGCGCCGGGTTCGCCGATCTACAAGGAAACCCAGCAGATCGTGCGCGAGAACAATCTCGTCACCGTCTGCGAGGAAGCCGGCTGCCCCAATATCGGCGAGTGCTGGTCCAAGAAGCACGCCACCATGATGATCATGGGCGAAATCTGCACCCGCGCCTGCGCCTTCTGCAACGTGCGTACCGGCATGCCCGGACCGCTCGATCCCAATGAGCCCGAGAATGTCGCTCGTGCTGTCGCCAAGCTGGGCCTGCAGCATGTCGTCATCACCTCGGTCGATCGTGACGACCTGGCTGACGGTGGGGCGCGGCATTTTGCTGACGTCATCCGCGCTATCCGCGAGGCAACGCCGATGACCACCATCGAAATCCTGACGCCGGACTTCCTGCGCAAGGAAGGCGCGCTCGAAATCGTCGTGGCCGCCAAGCCCGACGTGTTCAACCACAATCTCGAAACGGTGCCGTCGAAGTACCTCAAGGTCCGTCCCGGCGCCCGCTACTTCCACTCGATCCGCCTGCTGCAAAAGGTCAAGGAACTCGACCCCACCATGTTCACCAAGTCCGGCATCATGGTCGGTCTTGGCGAAGAGCGGAATGAAGTGCTGCAGTTGATGGACGACCTGCGCTCGGCTGATGTGGATTTCCTGACCATCGGCCAGTATCTGCAGCCGACCAAGAAGCACTATCCACTGCAGCGTTTCGTGACGCCGGACGAGTTCAAGTCGTTTGCCACAGTCGCTACCGCCAAGGGTTTTGCGCTGGTCTCGTCCAGCCCACTGACCCGCTCGTCGCACCATGCCGGCGAAGATTTCGCCCGCCTCAAGGCCGCGCGCATGGCAAAGATGGGTCACTGATGAAACGCTTCTTTGAGCGGCATGTGCCGCACCTGCCGCAGCGTATGTATGAGATCGTCGCTGATCTCAGCGACTATCCGCGCTTCGTTCCCAACTGTAAGGCAATGGAGGTTCGTCCGGACCCTGCCGCCACGGAGGCCGATGTGCAGTTCGCCAAGATGACCCTGTATTTTGGCCCAATTACCCAAGCCTACACCAGCCGCGTCACGCTAGACCCGGCGGCGCGGACCATCAAGGCCAAGGCTGTCGATGGGCCATTCGCCTATCTCGACAGCATCTGGAGCTTCCAGCCGGAAGGCATGGGCACGCGGGTCCGCTTCGAGATCGACTTCAAGATCTCAAACATCTTCATTGCGGCCGTGGCCGAACCAGCCTTCGCTGCCAAGCAGGAAGAGATTATGCGCGCCTTTGCCGACGAGGCGGACAGCCGGTTCGGCAACTGATTTAGCGGCTGGCAACATGCGATAGTGCCAGCCCGTCGGTGGCTGGCACCGCGTCTTGACGCGAGCTGCGACTAGTCCTCGATGCCGGTTAGTACTTGAATGACGAGATCCAATGCGGCCTGTACACTGGCTTTGCGGATTGCGTCGCGGCCTAGGTCGCCAAAGCGGTGCTCGATGACCACCGTAGCCAGTTCTGATGATACGGCCACATAAACCAACCCGACCGGCTTGTGCGTCGTGCCGCCATCGGGGCCGGCAATGCCGGTGACTGCGACTGCGTAGTCAGCGTGGGCCGTGTTGCGGGCACCGTCCGCCATGGCGCGGGCGACCTGATTACTGACCGCGCCATAATCCCGGATCAGCCGCGCCTGCACATGGATCATGCGCGTCTTGGCGGTATTGGCGTAGGTAACGTATCCGCCGTATAGCGCCGCTGAGGCACCTGGGATATCCGTCAGCGCCGCGGCGATCATACCGCCGGTGCAGCTTTCCGCCGTGACGATGGTCTTTTTCATCTCGGTCAGAAGGTCGATGATCTGCTTGCCCGGTTCGGGCGCCGATACTGTTTCGCCTGGCATTAGTCCCCCCTTGGCATCTCTACGCTGGCACTGGCCATGGCGACGATGCCTTCTTCTCGCCCGGTAAA
>JAQGKG010000138.1 GCA_028290245.1 Devosia sp.
GTGGGTCAGCGAGCCATCAGCGCCGCCCATGCCGCAGTTATGCTCGTGTACCCAGTCGCCGGGAATGATCGACTCGCTGGCAAAGCCGATGATCTGGCCGAACTTCAGCACCGGCTCGCCGGCCGCAATGAGGCGCGTGGCAAACTTGTGGCCGCGCGGCACCCGGCGCACGATGGATACGCCCTGAGGCGTGGCGGTGCCGACATCGAGATTGGCCAGCGCCACCGCGATATAATCGGATGGATTGAGCACCAGTGTGGTCGGGCGGGGGCGGATCATGGTTTCGGACATGGCGGCACTTTCACAGGGACGGTCTCAACTTCGCTTTACGCGGGCACGGTTTGCCGCCAGAGTGATTGGAACGGCATCGGCCATTGTAAGGCACTTTGCTTCTAACTAACATGTTAGCATGAACAGCCATACAAGTTCCTACTCCTTTCTGACCAGACCAGCGACGCTGACGCGCGGCAGCGTGACGGCAGACGTCACCCATGCCATTCGCACGGCCATCGTAACGCTGGCGCTGCCGCCGGGCAGCCTGATCGACAAGACGCTGATCTGCGCCGAGTTGGGCGTATCGCGGTTTCCGGTCAGCGAGGCGCTGGCACGGCTGCAGATCGAGGGCCTGGTCGACATCGCGCCGCAGCGCGGCTCGACCGTTTCATTGGTGCGCATCGCCGACGTTCGCGAATATATGCTGATCCGCAAGGGGCTGGAGTCCGAGGCCCTCCGCGTGCTGATCGGCAGCCATGACCCAAGCCTGATTGATGAGTTGCATGTCAATCTTGCGGCGCAACGCCTGGCGGCGAACCACGACGATGCCGAGGCATTTCATCAGATCGACATCGAATTCCACGACATCATCTTTTCGTCGATGAAATTCACCCGCATCAAATCCATTATCGATTCGGCGCGCGCCAATCTGGATCGCGCCCGTCGCTTGATCATTACCCCCCGCCGGCTGGCACTGACCATTGCCGAGCATCAGGCGATCTTTGACGGGATCCTCGCCGCCGACGCGGTGCTGGCCTCCAAAGCCATGCGCGCTCATATCGACGCGGTGATGGTCGAACTGTTCGCCTTTGCCCGCGAGCATCCCGACGTGTTCGCCGACGGCGAAACGCTGGGCAGCGACAGCGACAGTTTTCCCTTCGGGTAGTCTGGTCCCAGGAGACCCCCAATGCTCAAGAATATCCCACCGATTCTCGGACCCGACCTGCTCGGCATTTTGCGCGCCATGGGCCATGGCGACGAAATCGCCATCGTCGACGCCAATTACCCCGGCGACTCCGCCGGGCCGCTGCTGGTGCGGATGGACGGCATCAGCGTTACCGATGTGCTGGACGCGGTGCTGACCCTGATGCCGCTCGACGACTTCGTTGATGAAGCCGCCATCTGCATGCAGGTCGTCGGCAGCGCCGGCCAGCGCGAACCAGTGATGGACGCGATGGATGCCATCATCAAACAGCACGAGCCGAAAATGGCCCTGAGCTCGATGGAGCGCTTTGCCTTCTATGAGCGGGTCTCGAAGGGCTACGCCATCATCCAGTCCGGCGAACGCCGGCTGTATGGCAATATCCTGCTCAAGAAGGGTGTTATTCGTCCGGGTGAATAGTCCGAACGGATCGTACCAAGGTCGGCCTCGACAGCTAACATGTTAGCATTTAAGGGTCGGTTCAGATTTTTAGGGAGTGTTGATCGATGAAGTTGTTGCGCGTCGGCGCCAAGGGTTCCGAAAAGCCCGCCATCCTTGCCGAAGACGGCTCCATCCGCGATCTCTCCGGCATTGTGGGCGACATCGGTGGCCAGACCCTGACTCCCGAGGGTCTGGCGAAAATCCGTGCCGTCGATATCGGCGTGCTGCCGATTCTCGACGCCGGCCAGCGCATCGGCCCCTGCGTCGGCAGCGTCGGGAAGTTCATCTGCATTGGCCTCAATTATGCCGACCACGCTGCCGAAACCGGCGCAGCCATTCCGGCCGAGCCGATCATCTTCATGAAGGCCACCAGTGCCATCATCGGGCCGAACGACGACGTGATCATCCCCAAGAACTCGATCAAGCCGGACTGGGAAGTCGAGCTCGGCGTCGTCATCGGCAAGGAGGCCCGCTACGTCGACGAAGCCGACGCGATGGACCATGTCGCCGGCTATTGCGTCATCAACGACGTCTCCGAGCGCCATTTCCAGACCGAACGCGGCGGCACCTGGGACAAGGGCAAAGGCAGCGACACCTTCGGCCCGATCGGCCCTTGGCTGGTGACCAAGGACGAAGTAGCCGACCCCCAGCAACTCGGCATGTGGCTCGAAGTCGATGGCCACCGCTACCAGAACGGCTCGACCAAGACGATGATCTTCGGCGTCGCACATGTCGTGAGCTATGTCAGCCAGTTCATGAGCCTGCAGCCCGGCGACATCATCTCCACCGGCACCCCGCCCGGCGTCGGCATGGGCATCAAGCCGAACCCGGTCTGGCTCAAGCATGGCAACGTCATGCGGCTAGGCATCGAAGGCCTTGGCGAGCAGCAGCAGAATGTGAAGGCGTATAGCGCTTAGTTGCGCTGCAATGAAATTGGAGGCGGGATATCTGCATCCCGCCTTTTTGTTCGAAGGTTTAAGGCCGCTTGGCCACGAGATCGATCTCGACCAGCGCCCCAACCGCCAGCGCCGTGACCCCTATCGTGGTCCGTGCCGGCAATTTCCCCGCTTCAAAAAACTCTGGCCACAGCGTGTTGAGCGCGGCGTAATCCCGTTCAAACTGCGTCAGGTAGATGCGCACCATGGTGACATGCTCCAGCGTTAGCCCGACGCCACCCAATACCAGCTTGAGATTTTCGACCACGCGCCGGGTCTGCGCCTCGATACCGTCGGGCAAAGGCGCCTCGGGTGCGGCCGGGTTGGTTGGCATCTGGCCGGTGACAAATATCCAGCCGTCCGCCTCGACGGCATGGGAAAAAGGAGCAACCGGCCGAGGGCCGGACGCGATCATATGATGTAGAAGCTGACTCATGACTGACATTCCTGCGTGATAGTGCTTGAGCGGCAAAGCCCGGACGGCCATATAGTCAATGGTCGCCAGGCAGCTATCCCGCAAAGGCGTCCAGAGTCGCAACCATCAATGTTCGATATCTTCCACACCGTTTCCGCCTATCTCGAGAGTTTTCTCGATGCGATATCGGGCAATTTCTGGCTGACCTTCTGGTTCATCTTTGCCGTGGCAATTGGCGAAGCGGTCTTCATCCTCGGGCTATTCGTACCCTCGACGCCAATCCTGCTGATGGCGGGCGGCATTATTGCCGAGGGCCGGCTGCCGTTCTGGGAAGTGTATTTCGCTGCTGTGATCGGCGCCATCATCGGCGACGCCATCTCCTACACAATCGGCCATTTCCTCAAGGATTCCATCAAGGAAATCTGGCCCTTCCGCAACCACCGCCCGATGATCACCAAGGGCGAGGAATTCTTTGCTAAACACGGTGGCAAAGCGGTGTTCATCGGCCGTTTTATTCCAGGCGTGAAAGCCGTGATCCCCGGCGTCGCTGGCATCATGGGCATGCGCTACAGCCACTTCACTATCATCAACGTTACCTCGGCTTTTGTTTGGGCGGCTGCCCATATCCTGCCGGGAATGCTGTTGACTGGCTGGCTTAAATCCATGGGCCTGTCGCTCGAACTGGTCATCGTGGTGGGAACCCTGATCCTTGCAGCGCTGTTCATGCTGTTGCACTCCTATCGCCGCATCCTGCTGTTCTTCGCCCCTTGGATGGGCAGTCTCGGCCGCTCGATCCAAGCGCGGTGGGCGACAGGCGGCAGTTCTCACTAAGGATATTTGCCATGACCGAACCCGAACTGATGGCGCAGCGTGAAGACAACGGCAGCCGTGGCCGCTATGTCATTCACCTGGCGCCGGGCTTTGAGGCAGAGATGACCTTCCGCAAGGACGACAGCGGCACCATCGCGATTGAGCATACCGGCGTGCCGCCGGAATATGAGGGTCGCGGCATTGCGGCCAAGCTGGTCAACAAGGCAATAGCGGACGCCCGCGAGCAGGGCTTCAAGATTGTGCCGGTCTGTTCGTACGTCGTGGCACAGTTCAAGCGTCATCCCGAGTGGGCCGACCTGCGGGCCTAGTGCCCTGAAGCACTCCGCTGCCGGAAAATTTCCATCAGCCGCGCCAGCGCAACCAGATGGATATGCTCCGGCGTGGTCGGCTCCTTCATGCAAATTACATCCGTGACGACCGTGAACAGGCAGCCATTGCGTTCGCCCGAAGCGGTGAACTCAAGCCGGCGTTTTCCGGGCCGATATCGCGACTGGGTAACCTTGAACTGCATCAGAGATCGTGGTGTGGCAACAGCATGTGATTGTCCTCGAAAGGCATCTCAGAGGCTGGCAGGCACTCGCCGTTGCGTCAATTGCCCAATGGGCCAAGACGGCGGCGGGCCTGATCACTAACTCGCGTTGTTGCGGGGGCGGAGGCCCGGAACGGCATCGGGATCGAAGGTCACGACGCGATTTCGTCCGGCATCCTTGGCCATGTAAAGGGCCGCATCGGCCATTTCGGTCACGGTCTCGATGCTGTCGCCGGCTTCCGCGAGGCATGCACCGATGCTGACCGTTACCAACACTTCGTCACCGCCGGGCAGTGCAACGGGCCGCTCGTTGATAGCGGCGATAACGCCATAGGCGGCGGCCCGGATCAACTGCGGCGCCGTGTTGTGCAACAAGACGATATATTCGTCGCCGCCCCAGCGCGCGCAGACATTATCGGCACCGATCGAGGCCGCGATGCGACTGGCGACTTCGGCGATCACGGCATCGCCTGCGGTGTGCCCGAATGTATCGTTGATCGACTTGAAGTGGTCGATATCGACCAGCAGCAAGCCTCGTCCCTGCGCCGGCTCGCTCGCGCTAAACACAGTAAGAAAACCGCGACGATTGGCAATGCCGGTCTGGGCATCGCGGAACGCCAGGGCTTCGAGCTCTTCGGTCCGTTGCCGCACGCGGCTTTCGAGCTGCTGGGTGTGACTGCTGACTGCCACCGCCATTTCGGTAAATGCGCCGGATAGCCGTCCGATCTCGTCCTGCGTGCCGGAACTCATCGCTAGGGCCGGACCGTAATTGCCGTTTCGAGCCTCAAGCACCACCAGTTGCAACCCCCGAAGCCGGTCCAGCACCAGCCGCTTAAACACCAGCATCATGACCACGGCCACCAGCCCCATGACTGCGGCGAGCAGCAGCCCGATCGGCAGGAACAGCCGCTTGTCGATGATCGCGTCGATGTCCATTAGCGTGACATTGAACCAGCCGAGTTTGTCGAGATAGCCGACGCCAACCAGCGTCTCCTTGCCCTCGACCATCATAAAGCGCGACATGGCTACAGCATCGCCGGCGGCGACCGCTGCCATCAACTCGCGCAGCGCCTGCTGGTCGGCCGGGCGATCAATCAGTGAAAACACCGTCCGCTTGGCGCTCATCTCCGCAGTGAGACTGCGCAGATCGACCATGTTCTGATCGCGATGCGCCTGCACGGCGCCCTGGCGATCGACGAACATCGAAGTAACACCCACCTGCGGAACGTTGACCACTTCCTGAATGAAACTGGTCAGGTCGATGCCAGTGCCGAGCACGCCGAGCACGCGTCGTCCTTCGCGGATGACGCAATTCATCCAGACCTTAGTGACGCGCAGATTGGCGTCGTTATCGACGTTGAGATGGCAGCCCCCGCCGAGCGCTACGGTGGAATAATACCAAGCGTCGCGCGGGTTATCGGGGCTCACCGTGTAGCGATATTGCCCACCGGCATAGGCGTTGGCAGCATCGTTGAAGTAGTAGTGGCCGGAGTCATTGATAACGAAAAAGTAGCTCTTGTCGGCAAACGATTGCCGAAAATGCTCCAGCTCGGCGATGCCGCGTTGCCTCAGACCAGCATCATCCTCAGCATTGGCCCAATCGCGGATCGACTGCGACCCGGCCAGCGTTTCGGCCAGCGTGACCTCGCGCATCAGGGCATCGAGTCCGCGATAGCGATCGTAGAGCACCTGCTTTTCGGCAAACAACGTGCCCAACTGGATCACAGTCGAGGCGACGATCCAGTTGAATGCGGCATAGGCCGGCACCGCCACCGCGGCAAATCCCAGCAACACCAGGATCAGCACGCGGCCACGCAGACTGCTGGCTATCGTCTCTCTGAGGCCGATGGAATTGCCCTCGCCCATGCACTTTGCGGCCTAAGGCCGTGCGGCACTTCTAAGCGATAGCTCTTTAGCTTTCGTTAAGGCTTTTGCTATTCCGGCGAAGGCTCAAACCGCATCGAGAAAGGCCTTGGCCTCGCGCAATTCTTCCTGGCGCAACTCGTGCCCGCCTGGATGCCAGAACAGAATGGAGTCGGCGCCATTGCCTGCGAAATAATCGCTTAGCGCCTGCGTGGCGGCGGCAGGTGCGATTGGGTCGCGCTGGCCTGCGGTGATCAACACACGCTTGCCGGAAAGGTCGACCTGCGGCGGTGTGAACGGGATCAACGGATGCATCAGCACCGTGGCGTCGAACAGACCGGGCGCAGCGAACTGCACGGCCGCGAGGATATTGGCCCCATTGGAATAGCCCAGCCCGATAACTTTGCGGGGAATGCTTTCCGCCTGCCGCTCGGTGACGAACTTCACCATCTGAGCCGTGCGCAAGCGCAGGTCGTCCATGTCATAGACGCCCTCGGCCGTCCGTCGGAAATAGCGCAACGCCGCGCCTTCGCTGACATCGCCGCGCGGGGCGACAATGCGGGCACCGGTCAACAATTCACTCGCCAGATCGAAGAACTGACTTTCGTCACCGCCGGTGCCGTGGAAGACAAGGAACAATGGCGCAGTCGCATCGGCACCCTGGTCTTCGCGATAGTGATACTCGGCCATGGCACTCTCCCAATCTCAACTGACTTCTATATCGACCGTGCCGGACCTGGGAGCAACCTGGGTCCACCATCACGCACTGTTGCCGTTTGCAGAACAGTGGTGCGCACCAATCGATTGCCGACAGCCAGCTTTCGTGCAGAATACCGCGATGTTTCTCTCCATTTTCGACGTGTTCAAGATCGGCATCGGGCCATCCAGCTCCCACACAATGGGACCGATGACCGCGGCGCTTCGTTTTCTCGATGAACTCAAGACTGGCGACTGGCCCCGAGCCAAGAACGCCAAGCCTGCAGCACTGACCGCGAGCCTGCATGGCTCGCTGGCGTTTACCGGCATCGGCCACGGCAGCGGTCGCGCGGTAATCCTGGGACTTTGCGGCCAAGACCCCAAGACGGTTGATCCGGACGGTATGGATGCCATCGTCACCGCGGTAGAAGATTCCGGTGTCGTGCATCCACCCGGCCACGCTGAATATCGCTTCCGCCCAGCAGTCGATCTGATGTTGGACAAGCGCAATGCGCTGCCCGGCCATCCCAACGGGCTGCAGTTCGCGGCCTACGACACCGACGGTCAATTGCTGCTCCGCCGCGCCTATTATTCCGTCGGCGGGGGCTTTGTGGTCAGCGCCGAAGAGCTGGACGCCTTCAAGCACGCCTCGCCGGCGCAGGCCGACGTGCCCTACCCTTTCGCCAATGCCAAGGACATGTTGGCGATGGCGGCCCGATCGGGCCTATCCATTGCGGGCATGAAACGTGCTAATGAAGAGGCCAGCCGTGGCCGGGTAACGCTCGATCGCGGCATGGACGAAATCTGGAGCGTGATGAGCACCTGCATTGATCGCGGCATCGCTCAGGATGGCATCCTGCCCGGCGGGCTCAACGTCAAGCGCCGAGCGCGCGGCATCTTCAACCAGCTCGACGCGCAGTGGCAGCGCAATGAAATCACGCCACTGATGGCCAATGACTGGCTGAGCCTTTATGCTATGGCGGTCAACGAGGAGAATGCCGGCGGCGGTCGGGTCGTCACGGCGCCGACCAATGGCGCGGCGGGCGTCATTCCGGCGGTGATGCGCTTCTATCTCAAGTTTAACGCTGCGGCGGGTCCTCAATCGGTGCGCGATTATCTGCTCACCGCCGCAGCCATTGGCGGCATCATCAAGCACAATGCCTCAATCTCGGGCGCCGAAGTTGGATGTCAGGGCGAAGTCGGCTCTGCGTCCGCCATGGCCGCAGCAGGCCTCTGTGCCATCATGGGCGGCACCCCAGAACAGGTGGAGAACGCCGCCGAAATCGCGTTGGAGCATCACCTCGGTATGACCTGCGATCCGGTAGCTGGCCTGGTGCAAATCCCCTGTATCGAGCGCAATGCCTTCGGCGCCGTCAAGGCTGTCACTGCTGCATCGCTCGCGCTCAAGGGCGATGGCACACACGCCGTGCCGCTGGACGCCTGTATCGAAACCATGCGCCAAACCGGCATGGACATGAGCGAGAAGTACAAGGAAACCAGCCTTGCGGGCCTCGCAGTGAATGTCGTGGCGTGCTGATCAGTGGATGGCGCTAGCCGTTACTTAGAAGTCTGGTTGCTTTCGACGACGAGGTTACGGCCCTTGGCCTTGGCGTCGTAGAGGCCGTTGTCGGCTTTTCGCAGCATGTCGGCGAAGCTCTCGACTGAGGGATCTCCCTTGTGCACGCCAAAACTTGCAGTGATCTGGGTCGGGGTACCTTGAAGGCGCAGGTTCCAGGCTTCCAGCGCGACACGTATGCGCTCGGCTGCGGTAAAACCGAACGTTGGACTGCTATCCACGGTGACCACGCAGAACTCCTCCCCGCCGATGCGCGCGATGAGATCGTACGGCCGGAGCTGTCGCTGGGTGGCTTCGGCGACAATCATCAGGACTTCGTCGCCTGCCGCGTGACCATGTTTATCGTTGATGAGCTTGAAGTGGTCGAGGTCGAAGGCGATCACCCAGACCCATTGCCCGCGACGCGCCGCTCGGTTGATCTCCACCGAGACCGCATTCTGCAGCCAACGCCGATTGCCCAGCCCGGTGAGAGGGTCGCTGTTGGCCTGGCGCTTCAAGGTTTTGAGTGTCAGCTCTTGCGCACGGACCAAAGCCAGCACCTTCTCGGAAAGCCGGCGCACCGCATCGGAGCCCTTGACTTCGACGAAAGGCTCGACGCCCTCGTCCTGATAGCGATCCATGGCTTTGACCAGCCGGTCTATCGGGCTCACAAAGTAGTACACCGCAAGATACTACAGGGCGCTACCGAACAGAGTTGCTACTAGCGCCAAAGCGAGGATAGCGATCGGATCGGATGGATTGCCCAATCCTAGGTAGAGCAGCAGCGATATCAGGGGCAGGTGGATCGCGATGAAGCAAATCCCGAACACCTTCAAAACCAGCGATCCCCTGACCGCATCAACCAGACGTCTCATAGGCAAGCTCTCACCTTTTTGTTTCAGCTGAGCGCAACCTGACAGGCCGGCCTTAGGGAGGTTCTGTGGAATAGCTTAAAATTTTAAGGAGTAGGCGACAGTGAAAAACCGGACTGCCCTGCGGCAGTCCAGTCAAATTAGCATGCAATATCAGTACCCTTTGCCCTTGATCAGCGCGTCCACATGGGCGGCGTGGGTTTCGAGGGCCGGTAGCGTCTCTTTCGCAAACCCGACCAGCGTCTGGTCATCGCCCGCGCCGGCATAGGTCCGGAACAGGGCGATTGCTTCCATATGAGCCTGTGCCTGGATATCGAGATAGAGAGGCTTGAAGTCAGCGCCATCAGCAGCTTCGAGCTGAGCCAGCATCTTGGCCTGCTTGGGTGCGAGTTCGACTTCGGCAGCGGGCTTGTTGGGATTGTCGGCCAACAGCCCGTCCAGCTTTTCACCCGCCGCCTTGTGATCAGCAATGATCATTTTGGCGAGATCGGTCGTTTCCGCATCCACATCCTTCTCGAGCGCCAACTCACTGGACTTAATCTCGAATTGGTTCGAGCTCATCGTGTTGGACAGGAAATGCGGCGTATCGACCACCATCATCGGGAACGCATCGCTAGCAGGCTTTGCCTCCACGGTCTGGCTGAAGCTGGGGGAGGACAGCAGCAGGCCAAGGCTGATGCTGCTGGCGACTAGAAATGCGGCGCGTTTATTGGTCATCGTCATGTTCCTTTTCACTCTGCGCCGAACGCGGCTTTGAGGTCAGCATTGGCGGCATCGACCGCCTGCTTGGCTTCATCGACGACCTTAGCCATGCCGAAGAATTCGTGCGTTACGCCGTCATACTGCAGAGCATCGACCTTGACGCCCGCGGCTTCGAGGTTTGCGGCGTAGGCCTCGCCTTCCGAGCGCAATGGATCGATCTGCGCGGTGATAACCGTGGCAGGGGGCAGGCCTTCCAGGTCGGTGCGTCCGACAAGGTTCAGGCGCGGGTCGTCAGCCTGGGCTGGGTCCGCCAACACGTTGTCAAAGAACCACGCCATATCGGCCTTGCCCAGCGGCTTTGCCTCGGCATTTTCCATGTAGGACGGGGTGTTCATGTCGTTGCCGGCAATAGGGTAAACCAGCAGCTGATACACTGGCA
>JAQGKG010000178.1 GCA_028290245.1 Devosia sp.
CTTTCAAAACGAAACTCAATCGCTTACAAACGAAATCAAAAGTAGGAGTTGTTGTGCATGGCCACCACCGACAGCGTTGATATTTTCGTTATTGGAGGGGGTGTCAACGGGGCCAGCATTGCCCGCGACGCAGTGGGACGCGGCTATAGCGTGGCGTTGGCCGAGATGAACGATCTGGCCTCGGGCACATCATCGGCAGCAACCAAGCTGGTGCATGGGGGCTTGCGTTATCTGGAGCATTACGAGTTCCGCCTGGTGCATGAGGCGCTGGCCGAGCGCGAAATTTTGTGGGCAGAGGCGCCGCATATCATCAAGGCGCTGCGCTTCGTATTGCCGCATCACAAGGGGCTTCGCCCAGCGGTAGTGCTGCGCGCCGGGCTGGCGATGTATGACTATATGGGCGGGCGGAGACTGCTGCCGCCGACCAAGACGTTGGATTTGACCAAGCATGAAACCGGCAAACCGCTGAAGCCGGGGTATCGGCTAGGGTTTGAATATTCGGACTGCTGGGTAGATGATGCGCGCTTCGTGGTGCTGAACGTGCGCGACGCGGCGGACAAGGGCGCGGCGGTGCATGTGCGGACCAAGGTGACCAGCGTGCGCCGCGATGTTGGCGGCTGGAAGGTGGACCTCGATGGTGAGGACGGGCGGCAGACGGTGCATGCCAAGCTGGTGGTGAATGCCGCCGGGCCATGGGTCGATGATGTGATCACCGGCGCGATGGGCAAGAATGGCGCGCATAATGTGCGGCTGGTCAAGGGCAGCCACATCGTGGTGCGCAAGCTGTATGATCACGACCGCTGCTACATGTTCCAGAACGCCGATGGGCGGATCATTTTCGCCATTCCCTATGAGGACGACTTCACCCTGATCGGCACTACCGACGAAGATTATGAGGGCGACCCGCGGGATGTGAAAATCTCCGACAAGGAGACTGATTATTTGTTGAGCGCGGCGAGCGAATATTTCGCCAAGCCGGTGACGCGCGACCAGATCCACTGGACCTATTCGGGCGTGCGGCCGCTGTTCGACGATGGCGCCAGCGCGGCGCAGGAAGCCACGCGCGACTATGTGCTCAAGGTCGATGGCGATGCGGCGACGGGGGCTGCGATCAACGTGTTTGGCGGCAAGCTGACCACCTCGCGGCGGCTGGCGGAATCGGTGCTGGAAAAGATCGAGGACGTGCTGGGCAAGAAGGGCGCGCCCTGGACCAAGACCAGCCGGCTGCCGGGCGGTGATTTCGAGCCGCTGGCGTTCGACGCTGAAGTGCGGCGGCTGGGAATGGCGTATCCGGGGCTGCCGGCGACGATGGTGCGGCGCTTGCTGGGGCTGTATGGGACCAAGGCGAAGGTGCTGCTGGGAACGGCAACGTCGGTGGACGATCTCGGGCAGCATTTTGGCTGGGACCTGTATGCCGCCGAGGTGGACTACCTGATTGCCAATGAATGGGCGCGGACGGCAGAGGATGTGCTGTGGCGGCGGACCAAGGTCGGGCTGCGGGTGAGTGCGGAAGAGGTCGCGGCGCTGGAAGCGTATCTGGCGGGCAAGGGGCATTGAGCCCTACTCTTCTCCCCTTGAGGGAGAAGGTGCCCAAAGGGCGGATGAGGGGTCTCTTCTAGCCGTCTGGCATAGGCCGAGGCAGCACCCCTCGCCCTGATCCTCCGCTGAACGCGTCGGATCGTCCCTCTCCCTCAAGGGGAGAGGGGTAAAAGAAAGTAGGGGGCGCATGACTTATATTCTAGCGATCGACCAGGGGACGACGTCGAGCCGGGCGATTGTGTTTGGCAAGGACCGGACGATTGCCGGAGTGGGGCAGAAGGAATTCACCCAGTATTTTCCGCAGGATGGCTGGGTGGAGCATGACCCGGAGGAAATCTGGGAGAGCGTTGTCTGGGCGGTAAAGAAGGCGATCAAGGAAGCTGGTATCGAGGCTTCGGAGATTGCCGCCATCGGCATCACCAACCAGCGCGAGACGACGCTGATCTGGGACCGCAAGACCGGCAAGGCGATCCACTACGCCATCGTGTGGCAGGATCGGCGGACGGCTTCTTATTGCGCCAAGCTCAAGAAGGCGGGCCACGAGAAGCTGGTCACGAAGACGACCGGATTGCTGCTCGATCCATATTTCAGCGGCACCAAGGTGAAGTGGCTGCTGGATAATGTGAAGGGTGCGCGGGCGCGGGCGGAGGCCGGTGAATTGGCGTTCGGGACGGTGGATTCATTCCTGATCTGGCGGCTGACCGGCGGCAAGAGGCATGTGACCGACGCGACCAATGCAGGGCGGACGCTGCTGTTCGACATCCGCAAGAATGCCTGGGACAAGAGCTTGCTGGAGCTGTTCGACGTGCCGGCGGCGCTGCTGCCCGAAGTCAAGGATTGCGCGGCGGATTTTGGGGTGACCGAAGCGGGGTTATTCGGTGCAGAAATTCCGATCCTGGGCGTCGCCGGGGACCAGCATGCGGCGACCATCGGGCAGGCCTGCTTTGAGCCGGGCATGCTGAAATCGACCTACGGCACAGGGTGTTTTGCGCTGCTGAATACCGGCGCGGACATGGTGCGGAGCAAAAACCGGCTGCTGACCACCATCGCCTATCGGCTGGACGGCAAGACGACCTATGCGCTGGAAGGCTCGATTTTTATCGCCGGGGCGGCGGTGCAATGGATCCGCGACGGATTGAAGCTGGTCAAGCATGCCAGCGAGACCGGGCCGTTGGCCGAGAGCGCCGATCCTAGCCAGAATGTCTATATGGTGCCGGCGTTTGTTGGCTTAGGCGCGCCGTGGTGGGATGCCGAGGCGCGCGGAGCGATTTATGGGCTGACGCGCAATTCGGGGCCGGCGGAAATCGCCAAGGCGGCGCTGGAGGCGGTTTGCTACCAGACACGCGATTTGCTCACCGCCATGCACAAGGACTGGAACGGCGGCGGCGACACGGTGCTGCGCGTCGATGGCGGCATGGTGGCGTCAGACTGGACCATGCAGTTTTTGGCCGATGTGCTGGACGCGCCGGTGGACCGGCCGGTGATTTTGGAAACGACTGCATTGGGTGCAGCGTGGCTAGCGGGGTCGCGGGCTGGGGTGTGGCCGGACATGGCTGAATTTGCCAAGAGCTGGGCGCGGGATGCGCAGTTCAAGCCGAAGATGGATGCGGCGGAGCGCAAGCGGAAGATCAAGGGTTGGGATGCTGCGGTAAGGCGGACGCTGACGGTTTAGGGGAGCGGCGAAGAAGAGGCTTTGTTGGGTACCCCCACCTAGCCTCCCCCTGATAGGGGGAGGAATCTCATCGAGTTAGCCCGCGATTGCGCCCCTTGCACCGCATGGATTCCTCCCTCTGGGGGAGGTTAGCTGGGGGTATTCTTGCTTGCTGCCGTTGCCCGCTACCCTGCCCTTAATCGCAGCCTAACTTCCTCGCCTACCCCCGCCAGGCGTCGTAGCTGCCGCCCGCGATCATGGCCCAATAGAGTTTGCCGCCGGTACTGCGTGACACTGCTAGGCCGAACTCGGTAAAGCGGTTGCTCAGCAGGGTGCCGCGGTGGCCGGGGGAGTCCATCCAGCCCTGGATGACGGCTGGCAGTGTGGTGTAGCCCCTGCCGACGTTTTCGCCGACGGCGCCGATGTAGCCGGCGGTGGTGACGCGCTGGCGCAGGGTGACGCCGAGGTCGTGGCTCATGGTGTTTTTCTGGGCCATCAGGCGGGCTTGCGAGCGGGCGGCGTCTTCCAGTTGAAAATTGTAGCTCCATGCCGGTGCGCCGTTGGCCTTGCGGACGGCGTTGATGGCGCTGAGGATTTCGGCGTCGCTCAGGCTTTCGGGTGTGCTGGATGCGGACTTTGGCAGCACCGGAATGGTGGTGGAGCAGGCGGCGAGGGCAGCGGCGGCGCCCAGGATGATGAAGCCGCGGCGGGTGGTGGTGAGCATCGGGGCATCCATGTGTTTCAGGCCTGATCGTAGGCGCTGAGAAGATTAGGCAAGCAGGCGAGTTGAGTGGTTATGGCGTTGCCATCGGCGAGGGCCCAGCAGGCGGACAGGGCCGCGTGGGCAGCAGCCCAACCGAGGATGCGCTTGCGGGAATACGCTAGGCGCTGCGCCAGGATATCGGCGCGGGCGGCGATGCGGCGTGGGTCGGCGGCAAGGTTGAGAGCGTCGGCCGGGTTGATGAAGACGTTGGCGAGTTCATAGGCGGGATCGCCGATCAGGCCCTTGGGATCGATGGCCAGCCAGCCGCGATCGGAGCTGAGGATGTTGTCGTGGTGCAGGTCGCCATGCAGCGGGATTTGCGCACTGGGCCGGTCGAACATCTTGAACGCGATGCCGCTGGCGCGGGCGTAGAGATCGCGGGCGGTGTGGGGCCAGACGCGGACGTCGGTATCGAACAGGGTCTGGAAACGGGTGCGCAGCGGCTGCAGGTTTTCGGGCGCATCGGGGCGCGGCCGGTGCAGGCTGGCGACGACGGTGGCGATGGCAATGGTGCCTTCGTCATCCTTGCCGGCGCGGACCGGCTGGCCAAGCGTGCCGCCATCGAGCCATTCGAGGAAAATGGTATCGCCATGCATATCGAACACCGTCGCGGCGCCCTCCCCGCCGTACCAGTTGAGCAGCGCTGAACCGCGGCGCTTGTCTTCGATGGCAAGTTGCTTGAGAATTTTGATGGCAGCGAAATTGCGGCCATTTTGCTCGACGCGGAAAATCCAGCTCGTAGGCGTTTCGGCCACGGGCGTCGATTTGGTCAAGGACCAGCGGATCATGGCGCGGCTGAGCGCGGTTTCAACAGGCGACTGATTCATGGCGTGCATTAGAGCAGAAGCCGCGCGTTGTTTCGACATCCACAGCCACGTGACTGGTAAACTTGCTGAAATGTTGGCGGTAACCGGACGGTAAGCCTGCCGGTTGGCAGATTTGCAACCCTAAGAACAGGAAGCCTTTGGCCGGAAAGGGTTCGTTATTTTTAGCGGCGCAGCATGAGGATCAAGCGAAACGCGAACCTGACAGGGAGGCTTCCAATGACGCACCAACCTTATGACGATCGCCGCGAACCGAGCCGGCTTGCCGACATCATTGCCCGCGACGAGGCGCATCCGAGCGTCGGGCGGCAGGTGATGAACGGCGTGAGCGGGTTGCTGGTTCTGATGGTGACCGGGGTGGTCATTGTGCTGCTGGTGTTGTGGAAGTCGCCATAGGGCGACCTCAGTCGACACCCTCCCCCTTGAGGGCTTTGAACCGGCCAAAGGCAAAACCGCTCCAGTGGAGCGGTTTTAGGTGAGAAGGATCAAGGGAGGGGGTTCTGAGCTGTCCCTAAAGTTGAGTTCCCGGATGGCTCAGAACCCCCTCCCTGGCCCTCCCCTCAAGGGGGAGGGTAAGTAAGCAAGTTACTTGATCTTGTAGGCGTCTTTGGCGGCTTGGTAGCTGAGGTGTTTGGCGACATCCCTTGCAGTGGATTTGGTGATGCGGTTTTCGCCGACCCAGCGGCCGAGGAAGCCGCAGACTTCGCGGCGCCAGACGTCGTGGCGGGCGGGGATGGAGAGTAGCGCGCGGGTGTCGTCGTTGAAGCCAGCGAGGTTGTAGAAGCCGGCGCTTTCGACGACTTGATCGAGATAGCGGCGAATACCCTGCGGCGAATCGTGGAACCACCAGGGCGGGCCGACCAGCAGCGAGGGCCAGTATCCGGCCATGGGCGCCAGCTCGCGGGCATAGGTGGTTTCGTCGAGCACAAACATGATGAGGCGCAGATTGGGCTCGTTGCCGGCGCGGCCGAGCAGCGCGCGGAGGCCATTGACGTAGTCGGTGGTGCCCGGGATATCGGCGCCGAGATCAGCGCCGCGTTCGGCCATCAATAGCGGATCTGTATTGCGGCGGGAGCCGGCGTGCATTTGCATGACCATGCCGTCTTCGACCGACAACAGCGCCATTTCGGTCATCATCTGGGCGCGGAACAGTTCGGCATCGGCGGCGTCGTGCTTGCCGGACAGCACCTTTTCGAGCAGCGCCTGCCGTTCTGGCGCGGATAGATCGGCGGTGTTGGCGGTGGGCACGCCATGGTCGGTGGCGACGGCGCCGAAACGGCGGAAATATTCGCGGCGGTTGCGATGGGCGTTGATCAGGCCGGACCACGTGGCAATGTTTTCGCCGGTGATTTCGCCGAATTTCTCAAGGTTCTCTACGATGGCCGGACGGCTCGGGTCGGTCACATCATCTGGGCGATAGGTGGTGCGGACGCGACCAATGGTGCCGTTGGTTGCCATCTTTTGGTGATGCACCAGCGGGTCTAGCGCGAACTCAGTGGTGGCGATGACTTCGACGTTGGCGCGATCGAGCAGCGCATGCGGCAGCAGGTCGGGTGTCGCGAGTGCGGCGTCGATGGTGTCGTAGATGGCGTCGGCGGTTTCAGCCGAGAGCTCGTCCTTGATGCCGAAAGCCCAATCGAGCGAGTGATCGACCCAGGTCTTGGACGGGGTGCCGGCGAAAAGGTGATAATTCGCGGCGAACAGGCGCCAGGCAGCCCGTGCATTGGCGACCGGCTTGCCGTCCTTGCGGGGCACGCCGAGGTCATCATAGCTGAGGCCACGGCTGCGCAGCATGCGGAGCACTTAATGATCGGGCGTCAGAAACAGCGCCGCCGGGTTGTAAAAGCGCTGGTTATCGGCGAACCATGCCGTATCGGTATGCCCATGCGGGCAGATCAGCGGCAGGTCGCGGACTTCGGGATAGAGCTCGCGTGCGATGGACTTGGCGGGCTCAGAAGCGGGGAACAGGCGGTCTGGGTGCAAGTGGGTCATAATGCGGTTTTGCCATGATCCGAAGCGCAGATCAATCATCTTCCATACAAGATAACACCCTGTAGCATTTTATGTAAATTAACCGCGAATAGAGGATCGCATTCGCGATGGAGGCAAGCGGGATTAGCTTCTTCGTGACGGGTGAGAACAGCGCAATGCGGCTGCCCAAGGGTCTGGCGATAGCCGATTTTCGGCTGCGACCAAGGGGTAATCCGAATGGCAATCATCGACACGGACGAGGATGGCATTATCGAAGCGGCGCGGCACAATGCCCGGGTGACCGGCCATGTGCAGAACGCCCAGGTGATGCTTGTGGCAGCGGGAATTGCCGCCTTCAGCATCGTGGCAGTCGCAACGGCCATGCTGGCGACGATGCTTTAGACAGCGACCCTCCATAGTTACATTTCACGCCGCAAGGGGTTCTCGA
>JAQGKG010000179.1 GCA_028290245.1 Devosia sp.
AGCCTGACCTATCGCTTTGCCTGCGGCGGCATCTGGGGCGCACTGGCCTTTGCCAATCTCGAGGCGCTGCCATGGGGTGAAATCAAGGGCCAATACATGCGCCACCTGCGCTGGTGGGCCGACAAGCCAATCGCCAATCGCGACGGCGTGCTCTCGGTCGGCTATGGCTCTCCCAACCTCTTCATGTCCGAGAGCTACAACTCTGCTGGCTCGCCCTATTGGGCGTTAAAGGCCTTCTTGCCCCTCGCACTGCCAGCAGATCATCCGTTCTGGACCGCGGAGGAGACCGAGGCAGTCACCGACGATACGCCGATCCCGCTCAAGCATCCCGGCATGGTGATGATGCATACGCCGGGCAATGTGGTGGCACTGTCGAGCGGCCAGCAGAACTGGCAGATGCGGCACGGAGCCGAGAAATACGCCAAGTTCGTCTATTCCAGCCGCTACGGCTTTTCGGTGGAAGTGGATGAGCGCGCCTACAACATGGGGGCCTTCGACGGCGCGCTGGCCTTCTCCGACGATGGCCGCCATTACCGGGTACGCGAGAGTAACGAAGTCGCGCAAATTGCCGGCGACACACTGTTTGCGCGCTGGAAGCCGTGGAGCGACGTGACGGTGGAGACTTGGCTCATCCCAGCCAATCCCTGGCATATCCGGGTCCACCGTATCACCACGCCGCGCGCTTTGCATGCCACCGAAGGCGGCTTTGCCATCGCACGAGCTGATCTGAACGCCGACACTTGCATCGACGAGCCCGGCCGCGGCGCGGCCAAGAGCGATACCGATATAAGTGCCATGGTTGATCTCAACGGCAAGCGTGAGGGCAGGGCGCAGCGCGCCTATCCGAACACCAATCTCATCGTATCCAAGACCATCGTGCCGCAACTGCGCGGCGAGATACTAGCGGGTACGACGGTGCTGGTGACCGCGGCCATCGCTCTTCCGGCTGGCGCTGATGCCGAGGCAGCCTTGCGGCAACCTCCGGCCGCGCCGGACATTTCCGACCTCGAAGCCTTGTTTGCCCGCGAGGGCATCGACGTCAGCGCCATTCTGGTGCCGGAGCGCTTTTGATGCTGCCCAAACTCGCCTTCGCCATGGCGGCAGACAAGACCAGGCATGTGTTCGACGATGAAGCGTTAGCGCGGCTGGCGCGGACTTGCGACATCGTCCAAACCTCGCCACTGGAAGAATTCTCCAGCCCCGAAGCGCGTAAGCTGCTGGCTGAAATCGACATCCTGATCACCGGCTGGGGTTGTCCAATGGTAACCGCCGACGTGGTTCGCGCTGCACCAAACCTCAAGCTGATCGCCCATGCGGCCGGCACCGTGAAGTTCACCCTTGATCCCGCAGTGTATGAGGCCGGCATCCGGGTGACCCACGCCGCCGACGCCAATGCTGTGCCCGTCGCCGAGTACACGCTGGCATCGATCCTGTTTGCCAACAAACGTGTATTCGAGCTGCGCGACCGCTATCGAGCCGATCCCGGCCGCCGCACTACCTATGCCCTGATGGACGAGCCGATCGGCAATTACCACCGCACCGTCGGCTTGGTCGGCGCCTCGCGCATCGGTCGCCGCGTCGCAAAAATGCTAACCGGTTTCGACTTCACAGTTTTGCTCAGCGACCCCTTCGTGGCCAAAGGCGACCCGATACTAGACCGCGCCGAACTGGTCGATCTCGATACGCTGATGGCGCGCTCTGATGTCGTCTCGGTGCATGCCCCGGCGCTACCGGCTACCCGCGCTATGATCGGGGCACGCCAGTTCAAACTGATGAAGGACGGCGCAGGCTTCATCAACACAGCCCGCGGCGCGGTGGTGGACGAAGCCGCCATGATCGCCGAATTGCAGACTGGCCGCATCCACGCGGTGATCGACGTCACCGACCCGGAAATTCCCGAACTCAACTCGCCGCTCTACACCCTGCCCAACGTGTTCCTTACTCCCCATGTAGCCGGTGCGGTAGGCATGGAGCGCCTGCGGCTGGGCCAACTGGCAATCGAGGAGGTCGAACGCTTCGTGGCAGGCAAGGCGATGGAATTCGAGATCGAACCGGCGTTATTGGAGCGCTTGGCATGAGTAGTGTTCGCCTGACGGAAGACGACGGCGCCGACACTCGCGAACACGAATCTCGCCTGCAGTTCCTGACGTGGGACCGCACGCCGGCCGATATCGAGGCGCCGGAGCATCGGGCTCGGCAGGCGCGTTGGTCTGTGGTAGCCGGGGCGAGCTTTCACCCGACGGCCTATGTGGCGGCGGAGGCGGCGATCTTCACCAGCCACCTTATGCTGGGTGAGCAAAGCTGGATTGCCGGACATGCGCTGGTGCGTGGCGATGTGGAGTTTGGCGCCCATACCACGGTCAATGCCTATGCGATGATTTCGGGCCGGGTGCGCTGTGGCAATGGCGTGCGCATCGCTAGCCACGTCACCATCGTCGGCTTCAATCACGGGTTCGATGATCCGAGCGTGCCGATCCATGTGCAGAAGCATGAAACGCTTGGCATCGTCATCGAGGATGACGTTTGGGTCGGTGCCAATGCGGTGGTGTTGGATGGCGTGACGGTGGGCCGCGGCGCGGTGATCGCGGCGGGGGCGGTGGTGAGCAAGGATGTGCCGCCCATGGCGATTGTTGCCGGCGTACCAGCCAAGCTGGTCCGCTATCGCGGGGAATCCGGCAAGACCGATGCCACGGTGGCCTTGGAGCGGCTGGGTGCAATGGCCAAGGCACAATTGCAGGACGTTTTAGCCGCTTATCGCGAGGACGGCGAATATGTGTCGCGCGAGGCGGATGGGCAGGTGCGCCGCTCGGCGCGACATCGCAATGATGCAATCGAGCTGGCAGCAGGTTTCGACGCCTTGCCCGAGGGGCTGGATTTCGCGGCGACACTCGCCGAGTTGCAGGCCATGCAGGATTCGGTAACCGGGCTGTTTCCCGATCCACACCGGCCGGTGACGGCGGGGCAGGCGATGCGCGACGACGGGCTGGCGCTGTATAACGTCCTCTCGGTTGGCTATGTCATCGAGGTTCTGGGCGGCAATCCGCTTCATCGTATCGACGCGGTTGAATTGGACGCGCCGCAGCTATGCGACTGGCTGGACAGCCTGACCTGGCGCGAGCGAGCCTGGACCGCCGGCTCGGTCGTCGATGCGATCGGCACGGCGCTCTATTTCAACGCGCGCTACTTTACCACGGGCCGAGCGCGCGAAACCCTGTTCGGCTGGCTGGCGATGAAACAGGAGCGGGCCACCGGGCTATGGGGCTCGTCGACCGCGGACGAAGGACTTTTGCAGCCGGTCAA
>JAQGKG010000196.1 GCA_028290245.1 Devosia sp.
AACCTCGGCGGTACGCTGGATTATTTCGTCGAGAACGCCTTCAATTATCCAACGCTGGCCGAGGCTTACAAAATCGCCGCGCTAGACGCCTGGAACCGCATGCCAAGAACCCTGCCGGTGGCGCCCATCGAATAGGCCGAACGCTCGCCGTCACTGGCGCTAAGCCCTTTAAAGTCATAGGCTTGCGCTCAATGGAGGCCACCATGCCAGAACAATTCGACGCCATCATCATCGGCGCAGGCCAGTCCGGCCCGTTTCTCGCCGCGCGCCTTGCCGATGCCGGCAAGAAGGTGGCGCTGATCGAGAAGGAACATCTCGGCGGCACCTGCGTCAATGATGGCTGCACGCCCACCAAGACGCTGGTGGCCAGCGCCCGCGCCGCCTGGTCGGCTCGCCACGCGACCGAGTTTGGCGTGGTCCTCAAGGGCACTGTCACCGTCGATATGAAGGCCGTCAAGGCCCGCAAGGACAAGGTCGTCGGCGCCTCGGTCAAGAGCCTCACCGACTGGATCGGCAGCCTCAAGACGCTGGAATACATCAAGGGCACCGGCAGCTTCGTCTCGCCCACTGAGGTCAGCGTCAATGATCGCGTGCTGACTGCGCCGCAGATTTTTATCAATGCCGGCGCCACGGCCTCGGTGCCAGACTGGCCCGGCATTCGCACCGTGCCCTATCTGACCAATACCTCGATGATGGATCTCGATACGCTGCCAAGCCATCTGGTCATCGCCGGTGCCAGCTATATCGGGCTGGAATTCGCCCAGATGTATGCCCGCTTCGGCGCCAAGGTGACCGTGATCGAGCGCGGCGACCGGCCCGCATCGCGCGAGGACGAGGATGTCTCCACCGCCATCCGCGAAGTCCTTGAAGCCGAAGGCGTCACCTTCCTGTTCAACACCACCATCGAGGCCCTGGCCAAGGCCGGCAACGGCGTCTTGCTGTCGCTCAAATCCGGCGACCGCCGCGTCTCGGTCGAAGGCTCCCACTTCCTTGTCGCCCTCGGCCGCACCCCCAACAGCGCCGGCCTCAACCTCGAAGCCGCCGGCATCAAGCCCGACGAGCGCGGCTATATTCCGGTCGACGATCACCTGCGCACCAAGGTCAATGGCATCTGGGCCATGGGCGACATCAACGGCCGCGGCGCTTTCACCCACACCTCGTACAACGACTTCGAAATCGTCGCCGACAACGTCATCCTCGGCGGCGAGCGCTCCATCGCCCAGCGCATCCCGGTCTACGGCCTGTTCATCGACCCACCACTTGGCCGCATCGGCATGAGCGAGACCGAAGTCCGCAAATCCGGCAGGCCGGCACTGATGGCCATCATGCCCATGACCAAGGTCGCCCGCGCCCGCGAACGCGGCGAAACCCAGGGCCTGATGAAAGTGCTGGTTGACGCCGAGACCAATCAAATCCTCGGCGCCGCCCTCCTCGGCATCGGCGGCGACGAAGTCGTACACTCCCTGCTGCAACTGATGGTGTCAGGAACCCCCTACACCACCATGATGCACACGGTGCAAATTCACCCGACCGTGACCGAACTGATCCCGACCCTGCTAGCAGGCCTGAAGCCGCTGGAGTGACGCTAGATACCGAGCCTCTACAGCGACGTGATGAAGTCGCGTTCCGTCGCCAACCCGTGCCATTCGTTGGGAATTTCACTGTCGAAGATCAATGTGTACGGACCGGTGTAGCCGGCTTCCTCAGCCAGCTTGACGCAGGCACCGTAGTCGGCCTCGTCAAGATCGCCATCGATAAAGCTGGCCTTGGCATGGCACAGTTCGGCGACGCCGAAGATCGACTTGAGATCGCTATACTTGTTGGGTCCACCCCAATTGCCGAAGTCGCCAAGCAGGCCAACGCGGCCATTCAGCTTGTCGAGCAAGTAATGCACATGCGCCGGCTCGGCCAGCAGGTCGAACCAGTTTTCCGTCACCAGCCGCACGCTTGAGCCGGCATTGCCCTCGGCCAGCGTGTTAAACGCCTTGATTGAACGGTCCAGCGCATCGCGTGTCGGCTTCTGCTTGCCGGCGATGACGCGGGAATTTTCGGCGCCCAGTTCATTGGCGATCTCGAGCCAACTGGCGATCCAGCGCGTGTCGCGCTCGCCATGCTCAGGGTGGCTAATATCGCCGGCATCTATCAGCAGCGTCTGCAGCCGAACGTCGGCGATGCGCAACTGATCCTTGAGTTCGGCAAGGTAAACGGGATCGCGGCTGGCCAGGTGGAACGAGACGACTTCCAGCCGGTGATAGCCGTGATTGGCCAAAACAGATGGCAGGCCGAGCAGTGATTCCTCGCCCTCACCATAGGTTTCCTGCATCGGCCCGATTTCGGTGGTCGTCAGGTCATGCGGATAGGTCATGCCCAGCAGGCGGTGTAGCGACCAGGTGGAAACGGCGATACGGTCAGCGCTGACGCTCATGAGTCTCTTCCCTTTTCTTGTTCTTGGATAAGACTGTGCGCCGGGTAACCGTTCCGTTCAAGCCGCTATGTCGCAGTCTTCTCTTGTGAACATTCTATTTACCTATGAATAAAACTGGACTGCTCCAGCCAGTCCTGTCTTCATCCGACACAGCCCTGAGCAGTCAAATATGCCCGTTTTGCCACGTTCATAGGTCCGTTTCCGCCGTTCAGAATCCGTTCATCGTGGTTGTTCGACCTGAGTATACGCTGGTCCTGCAGGCGCGGGATTGGTTTGTTGGACTGGCGCCTAAACCTTGTAGATGCGCTCGGCATTTCCATGCAGTAATTTGGCTTGTTCGTCCTCGCTGGCGCCGCTGATGATCTCTCGCGTGGCGTTGACCCAGTCGGTGAGCGTGCCGCCCGTGGTGGTGGCGACGGGGTGGTCGCTGCCCCAGACGACGCGGTCCCAGCCGAAACACTCGATCATGTGCTCGACATAGGGGCGCAGCGTTTCGGCGGTCCAGCCCGGTGCGCAGTGGTTGACCAGCCCCGAAATCTTACCGATCACATTGGGATTGCGGGCCATTTCGCGTAGCGAAGCGCGCCACGGATCAAGGCCCAGGCCCTTGATATCGGGGTTGCCGCAGTGATCGAGAATGAAAGTCACGTCGGGTGCGCGCTGCACCAGATCGACGCCGAGATGGAGCTGATCGGCGCGCAGGCAGAGATCGAAACTCAGGTCATAATCGGGCAGGTGGCGGATGTTTTCGATGAACAGGTCGGACTGGCTGAGGTCATCCGGCGCCTCATGTAAAATCCGGCGAACGCCGGTGATGTGGGGGTGGTCGCTAAGCTGTTCGATATGGTCGACGAAGTTCATATGCTCCGGCCGGCAGGCAGCGATGGCGCCCACGATCCGGGGCAGGGTGACCACGAATTCGCTCTCGGCCATCATGTCAGCCTCGGCGACATCGACCTCCATATGCAGCGCCGATTCAATGCCCAGCGGCACCGCTTCGGCAAAATAATCTTCCACCGACCAAGGCTTGTTGATGGCCGGCGCGCCGCCCAGCCAAGGATAATCAAAGCGGTCGGGATAGATCAGGTGCAGATGGGTATCGAGGATGCGCATGCCTGGTTTCCTCCCAGAATTTCACCAATCACGGCGCTCACCCATCCATAGGCGGGCGCTGCGAAATCTCCTGTCCGGCCAGCTGCAACAGCTTCAGCACGGCATTCATATTGGGCGCATCGAGCCTATCGAGCCGCTGCGTATAGGGGCAGGTTAGCACAGCGATAACCGAACCGAGCGGTCCAAAAATCGGCACCGAAAGATTGGAAACCCCGGAAACCTGGGCGCTGGGCATCACTTCATGGCCCTGTTCGCGAATACCTTCGAGCCGAACGTCGAGGCCCTTCGGCATCTGTTCGGGTGAGCCGATATCCTGTTCCTCGAGCATCAGCACCCGCTCTTCGGGCGTCGCAAACGCAAGGAAGACATGGCCTGAACCGGTGTTGACGAGGCCAATGCGTGAGCCAACGCGGATCGAGACGTTCCAGTAGCCGGGACCATCAACCTGGGCGATGACGACGAGAATATTGCGATCCTGCACCACCAGATGCACAGCCTGCTCGGCTTTCAGGGCGAAGTTGCGCAGCACCGGCATTGCCTGGCTAATCATCCGCGTCATCGGCGGGCGGGCATGCGCCAGTTCAAACAGCTTCAGCGTGATTTCATAGCGGTCTTCCGCCGTCCGGCGCACATAGCTGCGGCGCACCAGCCGGTCCAGCATGCGGTAAATTTCATTGGGCGTCCGGTCGAGCGCCTTGGCGATTTCCGCCTGGCTCAACCCGTCGGCAGTAGCGGCCAGCAGCTCGAGAATATCGAGGCCCTTGTCCAGCGCCGGCGCGCGATAGCGATCTCCCTCATCCTCGATCGCCACGTCCATCCCCCCTCACCAGACCCCGCCGAAGTGTCACCTCCAGTCACCCATCAGCTAGCACACTGCTAACGTTGAGCGCCCCATTCCGTGACCATTTCACAGCACCTAGGGCACAACGATAGGTCCCGGATCCACTCCCGCGCAATCTGACATGTTAGTCTTGCGCGTCACCTTCATTTATGAATAGATTGTTCGCATGCGCATCGCAAGAATGTGCGGAGGATATAATCAGCATGCCGATCAGCCCAGCGACAGCATTGTCGTCGAGCCTGGACGCCAGCGTTACGCCGCTGGTGGAGATGCTCGACATCGACAAGGCCTTTCCGGGCGTCCGGGCGCTGTCCGGTGCTCGCTTTGAACTGCGCGCTGGTGAAGTCCACGCGCTGATGGGCGAGAACGGCGCTGGCAAATCGACGTTGATGAAAATCCTCTCCGGCGTCTACACCCGCGATGCCGGTGAAGTTCGTCTTAACGGCCAGCCAGTCGAGATCACCAGCCCGCGCCAGGCGCAGGATATGGGTATTGGCATCATCCACCAGGAATTGGCGCTCATGCGCGACCTGACGGCGGCGCAGAACATCTTCATCGGCCGCGAACCGCGTCGGGCCTTCCTGCTCGATGAGGGTGCGCTCAACCGCAACACCCACGCCATCTTCGACTCGATGAATCTGAAACTCGAGCCGACGGTAAAGGTGGAGACGTTGACCATTGCCAAGCAGCAGATGGTCGAGATCGCCAAGGCGCTGAGCTACCAGTCGCGCGTGCTGATCATGGATGAGCCAACCGCCGCGCTGAATGACGCCGAGATCGCCGAGCTGTTCACCATCATCAACCGGCTCAAGGCCGAGGGCGTCGGCATCGTCTATATTTCCCACAAGATGGACGAGATCAAACGCATCTCGGATCGTGTCACCATCATGCGCGACGGCGAATATGTCGGCACCGTGCCGGCCGCCGATACGCCAATCGAGACCATCATTTCCATGATGGTGGGCCGCACCCTGACCAATGATGCGCTGGTCATTCCAAACACCTCGGCTGCGCCGGTGGCGCTGGAAGTGCGCAATCTCAATCGTGGACGCGAAATTCGCGACGTCAGCTTTTCCGTGCGCAAGGGCGAAATTCTTGGCCTCGCCGGACTGATGGGCGCTGGCCGCACTGAAGTGGCGCGCGCCATTTTCGGCGCCGATCCGCGCGAGAGCGGCGAAATCTGGGTCAACGGCAATCGCGTCGGCATTTCCTCGCCGCAGGACGCGGTGCGGGCCGGCATTGGCTATCTGTCGGAAGACCGCAAGCAGTTCGGCCTCGCCACCGGTCTCGACGTGCGCAACAATATCGCGCTGGCCAGCCTCGAACGCTTCATCGGACCCGGTGGCGTGATCAACGATGGCGCCATGCACGAGACCGCCGAGAAGTTCATCCGCCAGCTTTCGATCAAGACGCCGAGCGACACCCAGGAAGCGCGGCTGCTGTCAGGCGGCAATCAGCAGAAAGTGGTCATTGCCAAATGGCTGCTGCGCGATTGCGACATCCTGATCTTTGACGAGCCAACGCGCGGCATCGACGTCGGTGCCAAGGCTGAAATCTACAAGCTGCTCAACGCGCTGGCCGAGCAGGGCAGGGCGATCATCGTTATCAGCTCCGAATTGCCCGAAATCCTGCGCCTTAGCCACCGCATCGGAGTGATGTGCGAAGGCCGCCTGACCGGCATGTTGCCGGGCGGCTCGAGCCAGGAAGAAATCATGCGGCTGGCGACCTTGCGCCCGAGCGCCGTGGCCGAAACCAATTCTGAACGGAAGTCTGCATGACTGACATAACCGCTCCCGCTACCAAGTCCGGCGTTCGTATTTCTGGCGCTTTTCATCGGCTGCTGGCCTTTTCAGGCCTAATCGCGCTGGTCGTGGTGTTCAGTATCGCTTCACCCAATTTCATGCAGACCCAGAACGTTCTGGCCATCCTTCAGGCCACATCGGTCAACGGCGTTCTGGCCATCGCCGCGACGCTCGTGATCATCACTGGCGGTATCGATCTGTCGGTTGGCACGCTGATGACGTTCTGCGCGGTGATTACCGGCGTGGTGCTGACCAATCTGGGCATGCCGCTGCCGATTGGCATCCTGGCGTCGATCCTTGCGGGCACCTTCTGCGGGCTGATCTCGGGCAGCATCATTGCCAAGCTCAAGGTGCCGCCCTTCATCGCCACGTTAGGCATGATGCTGATCCTCAAGGGCCTGTCGCTGGTCGTTTCCGGCACCAAGCCGATCTATTTCAACGACACGCCCGGCTTCAACCAGATCGCCCTTGGCTCAGCTGTCGGCTCGATCTTTCCGTCCGTGCCGGTGCCCAATGGTGTGCTGATCCTGTTCCTGGTCGCTGCCATCGCAGCCTTCGTGCTGAGCAAGACAGCGCTGGGTCGCTACACTTTCGCGCTGGGCAGCAACGAAGAGGCCGTGCGCCTGTCGGGCGTCAATGTCGATCGCTGGAAGATCGCGGTCTATGCGACCGCAGGCGGCATCTGCGGCGTCGCGGGACTGCTGATCGCCTCACGCCTCAACTCGGCGCAGCCCGCACTTGGACAGGGCTATGAACTGGACGCTATCGCCGCCGTGGTCATCGGCGGCACCTCGCTCAGCGGCGGCCGTGGCACCGTTGTCGGCACGCTGATCGGCGCGCTTATCATTTCCGTGCTGGCCAATGGCCTGCGCATTCTTTCGGTGGCTCAGGAGTGGCAGACGGTCGTGACCGGCTCGATCATCATCCTGGCCGTCTATGCCGATATCCTGCGGCGCCGCACACTTTAGGCGCCGGTTACACTGCGCCCGTTTCGGGTGCCAACAAGAAGGCGGCAACGCCTCGCCAGACGACGAATTTCATCTTAATGGGAGGACTACAATGCTTCGACGTACCCTGCTTGGCGCCATCAGCGCGCTAGCACTTCTCTCGGCCAGTGGCATCGCTTCGGCCCAGGAAAAATATGACATCGCCCTGATTTCCAAGGGCTTCCAGCACCAGTTCTGGCAGGCCGTAAAAGCCGGTGCCGACAAGGCTGCTGTCGATCTCGGCGTGACCGTGACCTTCGAAGGTCCGGAAAGCGAAACCCAGGTCGATCGCCAGATGGACATGCTGGCTGCAGCGCTGTCGCGCAAGCCAGACGCCATCGGCTTTGCCGCTCTCGACAGCCAGGCCGCAACGCCGCTGCTGCAGCAGGCCAAGGATGCCGGCATCCCGATCATCGCATTCGATAGCGGCGTCGATAGCGACATCCCGCTGACCACCGCGACCACCGACAATGTGGCAGCTGCTGCACTGGCGGCCGACGTGATGGCTGAGTTGATCGGCGGCGAAGGCAAGGTTGCCGTGGTTGCCCACGACCAGACCAGCCGCACCGGCATCGATCGCGTTGACGGCTTCGTCAACCGCCTTAAGGAAGCCTATCCCAAGATCGAAGTAGTGAGCGTTCAGTACGGCGGCGGCGACCAGCTGCAGTCGACCGAAATCACCAAGTCGATCCTGTTGGCCAATCCCGACCTCAAGGGCATCTTCGGTGCCAATGAAGGTTCGGCCATCGGCGTTGCCAATGGCAAGCAGGAACTGGGCAGCAAGATCGTTGTCATCGGCTTCGACTCCGGCGCGGCCCAGAAGGGCATGATCACCTCGGGTATCATGAACGGCGCCATCACCCAGAACCCGGTCGGCATCGGCTACCAGACCGTCCAGGCCGCTGTCAGCGCGCTGAAGGGCGAAACCCTGCCGCCAATCATCGACACCGGCTTCTTCTACTACGACGCCAAGAACATGGCCGATCCCGAGATCGCTGCCGTGCTGTACGACTAAGACAATTGGGCCGGGTGGTGACACCCGGCCTGCCTCATTCAGGAACTTTCATGGCTGATCTCACCGGTAAAATCGTTCTCATCACCGCCGCCGCACAGGGCATTGGCCGCGCTTCGGTCGCCGCGTTCCTTGCGGCGGGGTGCACGGTGATCGCGACCGACATCAATGCGGCAAAGTTGGCTGAGCTTGATGGCGTTGCTGGCGTAACCACACGCGTGCTCGACGTGCTGTCGAGCGATGCGGTGAACGCAGCCGTCGCCGAGATCGGCCGGATCGACGTGTTGTTCAACTGCGCCGGCGTGGTGCATTCCGGGGCCGTGCTGGAGATGAGTGACAAGGACATGGACTTTGCCTTCGACCTCAACGTCAAGGCGCAGATCCGCACCATCAAGGCCGTACTGCCGCAGATGCTGGAACGCGCGGATGGTGCCATCATCAACATGGCGACGGTCGCGAGTTCAATCAAAGGCGTGCCCAACCGCGCCGCCTATTCGATCTCCAAGGCCGCAGTGATCGGGCTGACCAAGTCCATTGCCAGCGACTACACCACCAAGGGTATCCGCGTGAACGCCATTTGTCCCGGCACAGTGGACAGCCCCAGCCTGCACGAGCGTTGGCACGCAACCGGCGATTTCGAGGCGGCCAAGGCAGCATTTGTCGCACGCCAGCCGATCGGCCGTATTGCGCGCCCTGAAGAGGTGGCGGACCTGGCGGTTTACCTGGCCGGCGCAACCTATACGACGGGCCAGATTCACATCATCGACGGCGGCTGGACCGCCTGAGTTCAGGAGGCCAGGCGGACCGGCTGGCCGGCTACCATCACCCGATTTCGGCCGGCGGCCTTGGCCGCATAGAGCTGCCGATCGGCTTCATTGAGGATATCATGCAGGCTTTCGCTGCTCGCGAGATAGCTGGCGACCCCAAGGCTGACCGTAACCGTCGGCGGCGTGCGGTTTTCGAACGCCAGCACCGCGACGGTCTTGCGCAGGATTTCGGCAACCGCCGCGGCGCCAGCCGTGTCGGTGAGCTGCAGCAGGGCAACGAATTCCTCGCCACCGAAGCGGGCGAAGCAATCGCTGGCGCGCAACGCGGCCTGGCAGGCCTGGGCCACATCGCGCAGGACGTCATCGCCGACGCTGTGGCCATGCGTGTCGTTGATGGCTTTGAAGTGATCGATATCGATCATGACGATGGTGAACGGCGTGCCGCCAGCCTGGGCATTGGCAAATGCCAGTTCGGCCTGGGTCATGAAAGAGCGGCGATTGGAAACGCCGGTGAGTTCGTCGGTTTCCGCGGCAAGCGTCAGCGCGGTTTGAGCCGTGTTGAGCTGGTAGACCATGGAAATCGCCACAAGGGTCAGGCCGGGCGCACTGACCAGCGGCGACACCACGGCGACGATCATGTTGTACCAGAAATAGGCACCGGAATCCGGCAATACCAGCATGACCAGCGCCGTCACCAGGCAGGAGGTGGTGATCGCGATCATCGTGCTGAGGATCAGCGTGCGCGTGCGGCCAATTTTCAGCAGCCAAGCGTAATAGCGCTCATAGCGCTGCCCAATCGTCTTGTTCGTCACGCTTACGTCCCCGTCGTCCACCGCGGCTCGCGAACAATGCCACGACCATTGCTCCGTCCCGTTAATCCGCATGCTTAACGCAACCCTGCGTCGTACACTTTCAGTTTAGTCGAGTAAGAAATGACCAAGATTACCTCACTCAAGACGCATGACCTGCGCTTCCCGACCTCGGCTTCGCTCGATGGCTCCGATGCGATGAACCCAGACCCCGATTACTCGGCGGCCTATGTGATTCTCGGCACCGATGGCGCGCATGAAGGCCATGGGCTGACCTTCACCATCGGGCGCGGCAACGAGGTGGTCGTGGCGGCAATCAAGGCTTTGCAGAGCCGGGTGATCGGACTTGAGCTGAGCTGGATCGCCGAAAACCCCGGCCGCTTCTGGCGGCATGTGACCG
Organism: Devosia sp.; assembly: GCA_028290245.1. Taxonomy (GTDB): domain Bacteria; phylum Pseudomonadota; class Alphaproteobacteria; order Rhizobiales; family Devosiaceae; genus Devosia. The sequence goes on from JAQGKG010000196.1 coordinate 10,156, forward strand.
GGGATAGCCAATTGCGCTGGATCGGTCCGGACAAGGGCGCGATGCATCTGGCAACCGGCGCCGTGGTCAATGCGGTGTGGGACCTGCTGGCCAAGGAGGCCGGCAAGCCAGTGTGGCAACTGGTGGCGGACATGACGCCCGAGCAATTGGTCGCCATCATCGATTTTCGCTACCTCACCGACGCCATCACGCCCGAAGAAGCGCTTGCGATTTTCCGCAAAGCGGAAGCCGGAAAGGCCGAGCGCATCGCGACGCTGCAGGCCGAGGGCTACCAGTGCTACACGACGTCAGCCGGCTGGCTTGGCTATTCCAACGAGAAGCTGACGCGGCTTGCAAAAGAGGCCGTCGCCGAAGGCTTCCAGCATATCAAGATGAAGGTCGGTCGCGACCTCGACGACGACATCCGCCGGCTGGAAATCGTCCGTGAGACCATGGGGCCGGACCGGTTTTTGATGATCGACGCCAACCAGGTTTGGGAAGTCGACCAGGCGATCGACTGGGTCAAGGCGCTGTCACGCTTCAACCCCTATTTCATCGAGGAGCCGACCAGCCCCGATGACGTGTCGGGTCACCGGACGATCCGGGAAGCCATTGCACCGGTCAAGGTCGCGACGGGTGAGATGTGCCAGAACCGCATTCTGTTCAAGCAGTTCATCAAGGACGGTGCCATCGACATCGTGCAGATCGACGCCTGCCGTATCGGTGGGCTCAACGAGGTGCTCTCGGTACTGCTGATGGCCGCCAAGTTCGGCCTGCCGGTATGGCCGCATGCCGGCGGCGTTGGACTGTGCGAATATGTGCAGCACTTGTCGATGATCGATTATCTGGTGGTGTCGGGGACCAAAGAGGGCCGGGTGATCGAGTATGTCGACCACCTGCACGAGCATTTTATTGAGCCGTGTGAGATCAGGAATGCGGCGTATATGCCGCCAAAGTTGCCGGGATTTTCGATTCAGATGAAGGCGGAGTCGATTCTGGAGAATGAATTTAGGGGGTAGGTGAAACCGCCCTCTCCCGCTAGTGAAGAGGGCGGTTAAATCTATCAGTAAGTCATCCTTGCAGTAACTTTGCCCCACTGGCCCATATCGCCTTCGATTAGGAGAGCCGGGGCATGGGGCGCCAGCGCACGCGCGCCGGTGATGATGACCTGGCCCGCCTGCAACGGCAGGCCACGGGCTGCGGCGTGGCCGGATAGCCAGCGCACCGCTTCGACTATGGCAGCCCAATTGGCGCCCGTGTCGGTCGATTTGGCTTCGACGCCATCGAGGCGCAGGCTGACCTTCAGGGTGACGAGATCGGCTTTGATGGCGTTGTCCAGCGCAGGCCCGACGATGACCGCGCCATTGCTTTGCAGGTCACCGTTTTTCGCCAAGCTGTCGATGGTGTCACGATCGACGAATGGGCTGCCCACCATTTCTATGGCTGGATGAATGCTGGCGATTGCCGCCTCGACCGCTGCCGTATCGGCGTTGGCAGGCAAATCACGGCCCAGCTTAACTGCAACTTCGATCTCCGCCAGCACGAAGCGATGATGGGTGGAGCTGATGCTTTCGCCGTCGACGTAATAGCGGTTGGCCGGGATCGGCGAGCACATCGGCTCGCCTTGGCCGCCGGCCATCACCTTCCAGCCACCGACGGGTCCGGTGTGGGCGATGATGGCATCCTGAATGGCAAAGATGCCGCGCCGGTCGGTCGGCACCAGATGAGCGGGAAAGCTCTCGACCAGCGGGCCACCGTCGTGGCCCGCAACGAGGCGAGCCGCGAAATCCTGAAGGGTTTCGGTCATCAGTTTGCCCACTCGCCGCCGCGCATCACCGGCTCGGTTGTTCCATCGGCATGCACGCCGTCGATATTGATCTTGTCTGAGCCGATCATCCAGTCGATGTGGATGTTGGAGGTATTGCCGCCCTGCGCCGAAATCTGTTCCTGGGACAGACCCTTGCCGCCGACGAAACAGTCTGAATAGCACTGGCCCTGCGCAATGTGGCAGGAGGCGTTTTCGTCATACAGCGTGTTGAAAAACAGAATGCCCGAGGCTGAGATCGGCGAGGAATGCGGCACCAGCGCCACTTCGCCGAGGCGACGGCCGCCCTCGTCGGTATCGAGCACCGTGTTGAACAGGTCGCCGTTTTTCGCGGCCTTGAACTCGACCAGTTTGCCACCCTCGAAGCGGGCTTGCATTTCCTCGATCAACGCGCCGTTGTGGCTGAGCGGCTTGGTGCCGGCGACATAGCCATCGACGCGCAGCTTGTGCGGCGTGGTGAAGACTTCTTCGGTCGGGATATTGGGGTTGCAGGTGATGCCGTTCTTGGCCTCCGACGCGCCGCCCTTCCAGCGATGGCCGTCAGCCAGACCGACCGTAAGATCGGTGCCGGGACCGGTATAGTGCAGCGAGGCAAACGACTTGTCGTTGAGCCAGGTCCAGCGCTTTTTCAGGTTGGCATTGTGCTCGGCCCAGGCGGCGATCGGATCTTCCTGGTCGACGCGGCTTGCCTTGAAGATCGCATCCGCCAGCTTTGTAACGGCGTCTTCTTCGCTGTCGTTGGGGAACACCAGCTTGGCCCAGGCCGTGGTCGGGTAAGAGACGATGTTCCAGTTGATGTCGAAGCCGGTGATCAGCTGCAGCGCCGGCTTGTAGGCCGCCGAATTGGCGCGCATGGCGCGAGTGACCTTGTCGGGGTCCTGGCCGGCCAGCATCATGGGATTGTCGCCGGAAATCGCGAGGCGGGCGGCATTGTTCCTGAAGGCTTCGGCCATGCCCGAATAGAGCCAGCCCGCGGCCTTGTCGAAGCTGGCGCTATTGGCGTGCTTGTAGCGAGCGAGGGTGGCTTCCTCGTCGGAATAGATGGTGGTGACGAGACCGGCGCCGGCCTGGTAGGCGTGCTCGGTGATGCGGCGGACCAGCGGGGCGGCGCTCATCGGCGCGGTCATCACCAGGTCCTGGCCCTCGGCTAATTGCAGGCCGACCTTGATGGCAACCTGGGCGAGCTTGTCGAGCTTGACGGGATCGATGGTCATTTGGGCGAATGCCTCTTGGTTTTTGAGTCTGGTTGGCCGGGAGCCTAGCGCCCGGTCGTGCTCATTGCCACCCGCACAAATCGGAAAATCCGTTGACCTGAATCAAGCGTGAAAATCGGCACAGGAGGAGGGTGCGGCAGGTTGATCAAGGAGATGGGTCATGGCTACAGGATTGGTGCTAGGCGCAGTGGTAGGAATGTTTGGCGTGTTCATGGTGGGGCTGGGATATGCGCAGTGGGTGACGCGGGGGATTGAAGTTTATCGGGCGGAGAAGCTTTGAGGGTTTAGTCGGCACCTTCCCCCTCAAGGGGAGGGATTAAGGGAGGGGGGCGTTTAGCCCCAGCATCGCGGCCAAACGTCCCCCCTCCCGGCTCGATGTGCGGACTTAGCAAAGGGCTAAGTCCTATCTCGCTATCTTTCCCCTCGAGGGGGGAGGGTGGTCGACTGGTAATCCGGTTCGACGCAGTGGGGCACCCTCTTCGCACCCCTGTGTCTTTTCCGCATCAACACCTATGCGCTATCAAAATACCCCGTTGGCAAGTCCGGACGGTTTGGTTACAAAACGTCCACTGCTTAGATTTCTAGCTGGGGAGACGTGCATGCCAGTAATGTTCATTTGCCTCCCTCGCATTGGAATGACCAAACCTTAGGTCATTGCCATTCGCGGTCCTCCTCGGGTCAAGCCCGAGGACTGCGCCGCTAGCGGTTTCCCCTTCACAGCCCGATTGATCTGACGGGATCAGTTTGCCCCGTTCCGGCTGTGCTTTTATCCCCTGTTTTGAGGGCCGGTTGCTGGAGAACGGCGCCGGACTGCCAATATGAGTCGCAAGAAACTCTTCAAGGCCGACGCGTTTTCCAACGTGCTCGGATTTACCTTCCGTCATTGGGCCAAGCAGCCGTTGCGGGCCGGGTTCATTGCCCTGCTGGTGCTGGCAGCAACCATGGCCGAAGCCTTCAGCCCGATCTTTGCCGGCCGGCTGGTCGATGCCGTTGCCTCGGGCAGCGGGCGGGACGATGCGTTCTGGATTCCGGCTGTGACCGCCTTCGTAGCCATGACCGTGCTGTATCTCAGCTCGGTGATCCTGCGGCAGTTCGTGTTCTTCAACCTGATACCGTTCACGCTCAAGATGATGACTGACGTCATCGCCAATGCCTTTGTGCGGGTGCAGCGTTTCTCGACCGACTGGCATGCCAACAGCTTTGCCGGTTCCACCGTGCGCAAGATCACGCGTGGCTCGGGCGCCATCGACCTGCTCAATGACGTGCTGCTGATCGCGCTGCTGCCCTCGCTGGTCATGCTGGTTGGCGCCACCGTAATCTTGGGCCTGTTCTGGCCGGTGATGGGACTGGTGGTTGGGCTCGGCTCGCTGATCTATGTTGGCGTCACCACCTGGCTATCGGTGAGCTTCGTGGCGCCAGCCGGTGCCTTGGCCAATACCTGGGACACAAGGATGGGCGGCGCGCTGGCCGACGCCGTGAGCTGTAACTCGGTGGTGAAAGCCTTCGGCGCCGAGACCCGCGAGGAGAGCATTCTTGCAGTGGTCGTCGGCAAGTGGCGCAAGCGCACGCGGCGCGTCTGGCAGCGTGGCACGCTGAATGGTGGCGCGCAGGGCCTGATGATGGCCGTGATGCAGGCGGCGATCCTCGGCACGGCATTGCTGCTGTGGCAGCAGGGCGCTGCGACGCCGGGCGATATTACGTTCGTGCTGACCATGTTCTTTGTGTTGCAGGGCCACCTGCGCGACGTCGGCCAGCACATCCGCAACCTGCAGCGCTCGGTCAACGACATGGAGGAGCTGGTGGCGCTCGATCGCCAGACCTATGGCATCGAGGACAAGAAGGGGGCGCCGGAAATTCGCATCGGCGAGGGAGCCATCGCCTTCGACAATGTGACGTTCCAGTATGGTTCGCACCGCACGCCGCTGTATCGCGATTTCTCGGTGAAGATCGAGCCGGGGCAGCGGGTGGGACTTGTGGGGCATTCGGGATCGGGAAAGACGACGTTCGTCAAGCTGATCCAGCGGCTGTATGACGTCAATCAGGGCGCCATCACCATTGACGACCAGAACATCGCCGATGTGCAGCAATCGAGCCTGCGCGGCCAGATCGCCATCGTGCAGCAGGAGCCAATCCTGTTTCACCGGACGCTGGCCGAGAACATCGCCTATGCCCGTCCAGATGCTACGCGTGCCGAGATCGAGATGGCGGCACAGCAAGCCAATGCGCATGACTTCATCGTCAACCTGCCCAAGGGTTATGAGACCATGGTAGGCGAGCGCGGCGTCAAGCTATCGGGTGGAGAGCGTCAGCGAGTAGCCATCGCGCGGGCGTGCCTGGCGGATGCACGGGTGCTGATCCTCGATGAGGCGACCTCGAGCCTCGACAGCGAAAGCGAAGTGCAGATCCAGGAGGCGATGGAACGGCTGATGGTCGGCCGGACCACACTGGTGATTGCGCATCGGTTGTCGACGGTGGTGTCGCTTGATCGGCTGCTGGTGTTCGACAAGGGCCGCATCGTAGAGGAAGGCGATCACCAGTCGCTGATCCGGCTCAATGGCGGGATCTATCGCCGGCTGTTCGAGCGCCAGGCGCTGGAACTGACCAAGGGGCTGGTTGCATGAAGTGAAACGCCGGGGTGTGGGCCCCGGCGTTTTTGTTCTCGATGATGCAGCTAGTTTGCCCTCCCACCCCCTTGAGGGGAGGGAGGGGAGGGGGTCCTTCCGTGGTCATCCAATCGACCCCCACCCTCATTCCCTCCCCTCAAGGGGGAGGGAGGCGCAGATCAGGCAGCGCGCGACATGCCGCGACGGGCGGCGGGGGCGTTTTCATTCACCTTGAAGATTTCGACGATCGCATCCAACTGGGTGGCCTGGTTTTCGGTCTGCTCGATGGCGGCGTTCATTTCTTCGACCAGCGCGGCATTGTGCTGGGTCATTTCGTCCATCTGGCGGACGGCGATGCTGACTTCGGTGATGCCGGTGGACTGTTCTTGGCTGTCGCGCGAAATGCCTTCCATCAGGGTCGAGCTGGAGCGGACGCCTTCCAGCATGCCGTTGAGGCGTTCAGCGGCGTCGGCAACCAAGCGGCTGCCGTCTTTGACTTCCTTGGCACTTTGCTCAATCAGCACCTTCACGTCGGCCGAGGCGGACGCGGCGGACTGCGCGAGGCGGCGGACTTCGACAGCCACCACCGCAAAGCCCTTGCCGGCATCGCCCGCACGGGCGGCTTCGACCGAAGCATTGAGCGCAAGCAGGTTGGTCTGGAAGGCGATGTCGTCGATCAGGCCGATGATGTTGGAAATCTTGGCGGAGGAGGTGGTGATGCGCTCCATCGCGCCGGTCGCCTGAGCCATCACGGCGCCGCCCTGTTCGGCCGAGATGGTGACCTTGGTGGCATTGCCATTGGCATCCTGGGCGCGCTTGGCGTTTTCCATGACCGTGGTGGCCAGCTGTTCCATAGCCGCGGAAGTCTCTTCGATGGTCGCTGCCTGGCGGGTGGTGCGCTCGCTGAGATCGTTGGCACCGGCGAGGATTTCGCCGGTCGCGGTCTTGAGCGAGCGCGAGGTGCCGCGCAACTGGGCGACGATATCGGCCAGCTTTTCGGCCACCGCGTTGGTATTGTCCTTGAGGGCGCCGAAAGCACCTTCGTAGTGGCCGGAGACGCGATGGGTCAGGTCGGTATTGGCGATGGCCGAGAGCACAGTGCCGGTTTCGGCAAGGCCGCGATCGACGGTGTCGACTAGGCCGTTGACGCTGTCGGCAAGGCTGTTCAGTTCGCTGTCGCTGAAATCGGTCGGCACGCGCTGGGTGAAATTGCCGGCGCTGGCGGCCTTCATCACCGAGCCGAGTTCGGCCTGCAGCAGGGACATCATGTCAGCGCGTTCGACAATCGAGAGGTTGCGGGCGGCTTCTTCGGCACTGAGGGCCGCGACGCGCTTGGCGTTCTGGCGGAACACTTCGACGGCACGGGCCATGGCGCCGATTTCGTCCTTGGCGTCAGCATTGGCAATGGTGATGTCGAGCTTGCCATCGGCCAGCTCGCTCATGGTCTGGGTCAGGTTGCGAACCGGATTGACGATGGTCCGACCGCCGATCAGGAGACTAGCGCCGACGCCGATGACAATACCGACGGCAGCAGAGATGGCGAGGGTCAGCATGGCGTTGAAGGCCGAAGCTTCGGCATCGGCGCGCATGGTGCCCATCAGTTCACCCGAATAGGTACTGTAGATCTTGATGGTGTCGGTCACGACCTTTTGGGCTTCGAGTGCCGCGCTGAGGGAAGCATTGAGGGCTGCCGCGTCGAAGGGCTGGGCCGCGGCAACGGTCAACATCTCGTTGATCTTGCCGAAATAGGCATCCATCACCGGCTTAACGGCGGCAAGCTGGGTGAGCTCGGTAGCGTCGGCAGCAGCTTCGATGATCGGGAAGCGCGCCTTCATCTCGGTCTGGCGGCGCTCTGCCTGGGCAACAAAGTCGGGATTGGCCGGGTCCAGCGTCAACTGGTACGTCATACGGCTGATGGCGATGACGTCCATGCGCAGGTCCATGGCCTCGCGAGCGGCCACTTCCTTGGCGCCGACGGTGTTCATCACATTGCTCAGCGAGCTCAGTTCACGCCAGCCGATGGCGGC
>JAQGKG010000231.1 GCA_028290245.1 Devosia sp.
CGTGGTGGCGACCAATGACGCTATCTATGTCGGTCGGCTGTCGGAGGCGCAGAAGGTCGGCGGCCTGGTCAAGACGCTGCGGGCCGGCAAGGACACCGTCGGGCTGACTGAAATCCACAAGACCGCCTATCGCCCCTGGGGCGGCTATGCGTCAGTGCTGGCTGGCGACCGCTTCCAAGTGAAGCGCCTGTTCGTCAAGCCGGGCAAGAAGCTCAGCCTACAGAAGCATCACCATCGCGCCGAACACTGGATTGTGGTGCGCGGCACCGCCGAGGTGACTATCGATGGCACCGTTACCACGCTAAGCGAAAACCAGTCGATCTACCTGCCGCTCGGCTGCGTTCACCGCCTGGCCAATCCGGGCAAGATCGAGCTTGAGCTAATCGAAGTGCAAACCGGATCATATCTCGGCGAAGACGACATCATCCGCATCGAAGACGAGTTCGGCCGCGCCTGACCAAACGACCATGCTAAGAAAATGGGCACCATCGGATGCCCATTTTTGTCTCTAGAACTTCAACCAGCCATGGAGTTGATCCGACAGATCCACCGGCTCTTCTTCGCCACCATGCAGCACCAGATCGGGCGTGCTCGGCGGCTCAAACGGGGAATCGATGCCCGTGAAATTCTTGATCTCCCCGGCACGCGCTCGCTTGTACAACCCCTTGGGATCGCGCGCTTCACACACTTCCAGAGGCGTATCGACATAGACTTCGACGAAGTCGATATCGCCGGCGATTTCGCGCGCCAGACGACGTTCGTTCTCGAAGGGCGAGATAAACGACACCAGCACGATCAGTCCGGCATCGGCCATCAACTTGGCAACTTCGGCCACACGGCGAATATTCTCGACGCGCGCCGCCTCGGTAAAACCCAGATCCCTGTTGAGCCCGTGGCGCACATTGTCGCCATCGAGGATATAGGCGTGCTTCCCTTCGGCCGTCAGCCGCTTCTCCAGCAGGTTGGCGATGGATGACTTGCCTGAACCGGACAAGCCAGTGAACCAGACGATTTTGGGCGACTGGCCCTTCATCTGCGCGCGAACCTCACGGTTCACGTCGAACGACTGATAAGTCAGGTTCTGTGCCCGGCGCAGGCCAAACTCGATGGTCCCTGCCCCAAGCGTCGCATTGGTGATACGATCGACCAGGATGAAACCGCCGGTCAGCGCATTGCTGGTATAGGCATCGAAGGCGATGGCCTTGTCGGTGGCGATGGTGACCGTGGCCACCTCGTTGAGATCGACCTTGGTCGCCGCCGTCTGCTCCAGCGTATTCACATTGGTGCGGAATTTCAGGTCGGTGATCGTCGCCGGCACCAATTGCGTGCCCAGCTTCAGCAGATAGGAGCGTCCCGGAAAGGCCGGCTCCTCGTTCATCCAGACGACGCGCGCCTGGAACTGGTTGGAAAACTCCGGCGTCTCGCCCGGATGGGTCAGCATGTCGCCGCGCGAAATATCCACCTCGCGGTCAAGCACCAGCGTCACCGCCTGCCCGGCTACGGCGCGCTGCAAATCCCCATCCATGGTGACGATCCGCGCGACCGCCGCCGGCTTGCGCGACGATGCAATCAACACCTCATCGCCCACCGCCACGATGCCGGAAGCCACCGTGCCGGAAAAGCCGCGGAAGTCGAGATTGGGGCGATTGACCCACTGTACGGGGAAGCGAAGCTTGCCCAGCGTACGGTCCTCGGCAACTTCGATGGTTTCAAGATAGGGCACTAGCGGCGTGCCGTTGAACCACGGCGTGCGTTCGCTCTTGGCCAGGATATTGTCGCCGCGCAGTGCTGAAACCGGCACGGCGGCCAGGGTCTTAAAGCCTAGCGGCTCGGCAAAGGCGCTGTATTCGGCAACGATCCGGTCGAACGTGGCCTCGTCGTAGTCCACCAAGTCGATCTTGTTGACCACCAGTACCACATGCTTCACCCCGATCAGCGACAGAATGAAGCTATGCCGCCGCGTCTGCGTAAGAACGCCCTTGCGGGCATCGATCAGCACCAGCGCCAGATCGGCATTGGAGGCGCCGGTGGCCATGTTGCGGGTATATTGCTCGTGGCCCGGCGTATCGGCGACGATGAACTTGCGCTGGTCGGTCGAGAAAAACCGATAGGCCACGTCGATGGTAATGCCCTGCTCACGCTCCGCGGTCAGCCCGTCGACCAGCAGCGAAAAATCGATGCCTTCGTCGCCTACCGTGCGGTTGTGACTTTCCTTCTTGAGGCTCGCCAACTGGTCATCGAGAATGAGTTGGCTGTCATACAGCAGCCGCCCGATCAGCGTGGACTTGCCATCGTCGACGCTGCCGCAGGTCAGAAAGCGCAGCAGCGACTTATCGGTCTGCTGGGCGAGCCATAGGTCGATGTCGGTATCGGGAGTAGCTAGCGGAAGGCTCATCAGAAATACCCTTCCTGCTTCTTCTTTTCCATTGACCCAACACTGTCGCTATCGATCAGCCGCCCCTCACGCTCCGAAGTTCGGCTGGCCTGCATTTCCATGATGATCTCGGGCAGCGTCGCCGCGCTGGAGCGGATCGCACCGGTCAGCGGGTAATCGCCCAGCGTCCGGAAACGCACCATTTCTTGCCGCGGAGTCTCGCCCGGCTCAAGCCGGAACCGCTCGTCGTCGACCATGATCAGCGTGCCCTGGCGATCGACCACCGGCCGTTCCTTGGCATAATACAGCGTCGGCAGCTCGATGCCCTCGGAGTAGATATAGGTCCAGACGTCGAGCTCGGTCCAGTTGCTGATCGGGAACACCCGCATGCTCTCGCCCGGATTGAGCCGCGTATTGAACACCCGCCACAACTCGGGTCGCTGGTTCTTTGGGTCCCAGGCGTGGCTGGCATTGCGATGCGAAAAAATCCGCTCCTTGGCACGCGATTTTTCTTCGTCGCGCCGCGCGCCGCCGATCGCCGCATCATAGCGCCCCGCATCCAGCGCCTGGCGCAGCGCCTGCGTCTTCATGATGTCGGTGAAGCGCGACGACCCATGATCGAACGGGTTGATGCCGTTCGCCAGCCCTTCGGGATTGGTATGCGAAATTAG
>JAQGKG010000242.1 GCA_028290245.1 Devosia sp.
GCTAGTTGCGGACCTAAGGGACGTTCTGTGCCGTGAGCTGCCTTTCCGTTCCATTTTTGCACACAAATGAAGCCCAGGCCTCCATCATTTCGCGCCGCTTCTCTAATAAGTCCCCCCGACGATAGGCAGCTTCAACCTTATTCTCAATTGTATGGGCGAGTGCCATCTCGGCCAGCTCGCGGGGGTAATTTGTGGCCTCGGCAGCCCAGTCACGAAATGAGGACCGGAAGCCGTGTGTTGTTGCATCTACTTTCATGCGGCGCAGCGTCATAAGGAACACCATGTTGGAGAGTGGTGCTTGGTTCGACCTGCCCGGGAAAATATACTCGCTGTCGGAGACTAGTTGGCGCGCGCGCTGCAGAATATCGATACAGCGGACACTCAAGGGAACACGGTGAAGCCGCTTTGCTTTCATGCGTTCCGCCGGAACTGTCCAGAGTTTGGCGCTCATGTCGATCTCGGACCAACGTGCTTTGAGAGCTTCGCTCGTGCGGCTGGCGGTTAAAATCAAGAACTCAAAGCCTAACCGAGCTAGTTCGCCTTCACCCGCTACATTTAGCTTGCTAACAAAGCCAGGCACCTCTGTGTAGGGCAGCGCTTCATGGTGAAGGTCTTTGTCGATCTGCTTCGGAAGCCCCTTCGCTACCCCATCTACCGGATTGTCGCCCGACCGATGACCCGAGGCCTTCGCCCAATCCATAACGGTGCCAACACGCTGCCGCACTCTCCGTGCTGTCTCTGGCTTTGTCAGCCATATGGGCGCTAGGATTCGTAGTACGTCGGGAGTTTCAATATGGTCGACACGCTTGTTGCCGATCACAGGCACCGCATATTGCGTGAGAGTGTTGATCCACTGCTGGGCGTGCTTTTCATTGCGCCAGCTAGCTTTGTGCTCTTGGAAGACCTGATCGGCGGCTTCAGCGAATGTGGGAATTATAACAGTGGCCTTGCGTTTGTTCGCCAGCGGGTCGCCGCCCTCACGGGCGATCTTGCGGTATGCTAAGGCCTTCTCGCGAGCTTCGGCCAAAGACACTAGCGAAAGACCGCCTAGTCCTATATCGCGCCGATGGCCTTGAACCACGGTACGAAGCAGCCACCGTTTGGCTCCCGAAGGGTCGACCACCAGATATAGTCCATTGCCGTCCGCATAGCGTCCTGGATCAACAAGCTGGCGCACGCGCATGGCGTTAAGGGCTTTGTCCGGGTGCTTTCCAGATTTTGGCATGCTATGCCCTTTCCCCGCCCATCATTTCACCCCACATTATATTCCGGATGTAGACAGACTGCAACGGACTGTATCGGACCGTGGTATGCGCTAAGCAGCTGATACACTAGGATATTTTGGACTGCCCCGGACTTAGACGGACTCGAAAAAGGCGGACTTTCTCTCCGCCACTTCCTTAATCGCAGATTGCCCCCGCCTTGAGCAGCCCCGTGTGGCAAACAAAAATGGTCCCCGTGGGGATCATTTGATCGTTCATCACATGCGGCGAAAGCTCAGGCAGCCACACCGTCTACGATGACATGGTTGAACTGGCGGGAACACTGCTCGATGCGGGCGTCGACGCCATAGACGTCGCGCAACATCGCGGCGCTGATCACCTCCAGCGGCTCTCCGCAGGCGCGCATCCGGCCATTCTCGATCAGCAGCACTTTATCGGCGAAGCGCAGTGCTTGGTTGAGGTCGTGCAGGGCGATCAGCACGATCATGCCCTTTTGCCGCGCCTGTGCCTACATGAAGCTGAGCACTTCGACCTGCCGGTACAGGTCGAGCGCGCTGGTCGGCTCGTCCATCAGCATGATATCCGGCTCACGCACCAGCGTCTGAGCCACCGACACCAACTGCCGCTGACCACCGCTCAGGGCCCCCAGATCGTTAAAGGCAATCGGGGCGATGTTGAGGGCGTCCATCACGCGGTCGATATATTGCAGGTCGCTGTCATCGACTGACCAGGAACTGCCCTGCTTACGGGCCAGCAGAATGGATTCGTACACCGACAACACGGCATTGGCCGACGTGTCCTGCGGCATGTAGCCAATGGCCTTCTTGCCCTTGCCCGACTGGCTTACCTGTACCTCGCCCGGGCCCTTTAGAAGGCCGGCGATGCGCTTGAACAACGTCGATTTGCCCGCAGCATTGGGCCCGATCACCGCGACAATCTCTCCGGCCTCGATCGGTGGCGTCGAAACGCCCGAGACGGCCAGTTTCTTGCCGTAATATGCTCCGACATCCGATAGCTGCAGCGTTACCATGACCGCCTCACATTCGAGAGAATGAGCGAGATAAAGAACGGCACGACGACCAGGGCCGTGATGATGCCGATGGGGAAAACCACGCACGGAATAATCGATTTGGAGACGATCGACGTCACCGAAAGCAGCAGCGCGCCGGCCAAGACCGAGCCGGGCAGGAAGAAGCGCTGGTCTTCGCCGAGGATCATGCGGGCAATATGCGGCCCAACAAGACCCACAAAGCCGATGGTACCAACGAAGCTGACCGGCACCGACGCCAGCAGCGAAATGATCAGCATGCTTTCAAGCCGGATATAGCGCACATTGACGCCGAAACTCGCCGCCTTGTCCTCGCCGAGCCGGATCGCCGTCAGGGCCCAGGCATTGCGGGCAAACAGCGGCAGCGCGATCAGCAATACTGCCAGCGTGATCCAGATTTTGGGCCAGGTCGCCTTGGTCAGGCTGCCCATGGTCCAGAACACCACCTGCGACAATGCCTGCTCCGAGGCGAGATATTGCACGAAGGCCAGCAGCGCGTTGAAGGTAAACACCAGCGCAATGCCCAGAAGCACCACCGTCTGCACAGTCACGCCCCGCGCCTGCGATACGAAGTGGATGAACATCGTTGCGGCCAGCGCCATGATGAAGGCGTTTACTGGCACGATCAGCCCTGCGGCCACCGGGAGCAGCGGCACCGTGGTGACGATGCCCAGCGCTGCGCCGAAGCTGGCGGCCGCCGAAATGCCCAGTGTGAATGGGCTGGCCAGTGGATTTGCGAGGATGGTCTGCATTTGTGCGCCGGCGACCGAGAGAGCCGCGCCGACGACGATGGCCATCACGGCCACCGGCATGCGGATGTCCCAAACCACAGTGCGCACTTGGGCGGACACGGCATCGGGGTTGACCAGCGCAAGAATGACCTGATCCAGTCCGTAGCGGGCAGGGCCCCATGCCAGGTCAACGGCAAACGAGATGCAGAGCGCTACGCTCAGCCCGATCAGAATCATGATCTTGCGGCCGGTGCGGGCGCGGTATTCACCGCGCCCCTGAACTGCCGCTTCCGCCAGTATGGTGATGTCAGCGGCAGCCATGGCTTACTTGTCCTCGTTCAGCGAAAGCCAGGCGCCGGGCTCGTAGGCAATCGGCAGGAACTTATCGTAGAATTCCTTGAAGGTGGCATCGGCGTCCACGTCCGCAAACAGGTCGGGGTGGAACCACTTGGCCATCTCCTGGATCGCTACGAACTGGTATGGGCTGGTGTAGAACTGGTGCCATACGGCATGCACATTGCCCTCAGCCACGGCGGTCGAGCCTGTGAAAGCAGGGGCTTGAACCAGCTCGGCCAATACCGCGCGGCTAGCCTCTGCATTACCAGCAGTGCCGGGGCCGACGCTGACAAAGCCCTTGGCATCTGGCGAATTGGTCCAGTCCGAACCGGTCACCACGATGATGTCGGGGTTCGAAGCAATGACCTGTTCCGGATTGATCGAGCCAGTATAGCCGGGCAGGAAGTCCGAACCCAGGTTGTGCCCGCCGGCCAGTTCGACCATCAGGCCGAAGTTGTCAGGGCCGAACGTACCGCAGCATTCGACGAGGCCTGCAGCGCGATACATGAACACGTCGGGGCGTTCGGGATTGTTGTCGGCGATGACCTTGGCGATGCCATCCATCTTCGACTGCCAGAAGTCGGCGACTTCCTGGGCGCGCGCTTCCTTGCCGAACAACTGGCCAAGGATGTGCAGGCTCGGAACGGTGTTGTCGATGATGTGCTCGCGGAAGTCGACATAGACGATCTTGACGCCGATGCCGCCAAGCATTTCCTCGAGCTTGATCTCATCGGCGGCAGTCTTGTTGCCAATCGGCAGGATCAGCACGTCTGGGTCGAGCGTAACAACGGTTTCAGTCTGCAGAGTACCGTCCGTCAGGTTGCCAAGAAAGGGGAGGTCCTTGGCTTCAGGGAACTTTGCGGCATAGGCATCGAATGACTTCTGATCCGTGGTCCACAGGTCATTGCGCCAGCCGACGACCTTGGCGAACGGATTGTCCGTCTCGATGGTGGCAAGCGAATACAGCATGCGGCCTTCACCGAGAATGACGCGTTCGACCGGCGCATCGAAGGAGACCTCGCGACCGGCGACGTCGGTTACCGTGAAGGCTTGCGCAAAGGCAGGCATGGAGAGGGACGCAAGGACGGCCACAGCCGGAACGAACAGCAGGCGCGACATTTTCATTTTGATGTCTCTCGGGAAACTTGATACGGCTTCGCGATATAAAAGATGAACAATATTATCAAGTTCAATCTTTTAGAGTGATTCCAATGTGTTACGGGGGTTTCCATGGTCGAGTTCGGCGCAAACTATTCTATTCGCGACGAAATTCGCGATTTCTGGTCCGAGCGGGCAGCCACCTTTGACCAGAGCGTTGGGCACGAAATCTTCTCCGAAGCGGAGCGAAATGGTTGGCACAAACTCATCGGCAAGCACTTGGGCAAGGGCGAGGGCAGGGCTGCGCTCGATCTGGCCAGCGGAACCGGCGTTATTTCCCACCTGATGCATGACATGGGTTTTGCAGTCACTGGTGTGGACTGGTCTGAAGCCATGCTGGAGCAGGCCCGGGCCAAGGCCCTGAAGCGCGGCGCCGATATCCGCTTTATCATGCGCGATGCTGAAAACACCCAGGAGCCGCGGGCCAGCTATGACGTCATCACCAACCGTCATCTGGTCTGGACGCTGGTCGACGCACCGGCTGCCTTCAAGGAATGGTTCGAGCTGCTGAAGCCGGGTGGCAAGCTGCTGATCGTCGATGGCAATATGGGCCGTAAGAGCTGGGTCAGTAAACTGCGCGCCTTGTTTGGCGGTACGCCCGGCCATTCCAATCTGGCGCCCGGCATGTCGGAGCGGCTGCAGGAGATCCGGACGCAGGTCTACTTCTCCGGCCAGATGCCGGCCGAAGCCGTCGTCGATGCCTTGCTCGCCGTCGGCTTCGTAGCGCCGGTGATCGATCGCAAGTTGAACGCGATCCACTGGCCCCAGGCCCGCAAGATGCCGTTCTGGCGTGGCCTCGAGCGCCTCACCCAGGATCGTTTCGCCATCTGCGTGATGAAGCCCTAAAGAGTCTGGCTGGAGCATAGTGTGATGCTAGCTGTGGGCATGTCAGTTTGGTCGCCAAACTGTCATCAATCTCGGCTAGGGCAGGGCTTCATCACCAGCACCAGCCAGAACTGTACCGCTCATGAACACTGTCGCCCTCGGGGAACTCGTCCTGACCAATGCCAAGATCGTCCTGGCTGACCGGGTGTTTGAGGGCTCCGTCCGCGTCGATGGCGGCGTGATCACCGACATTTCCGGCAGCACTCGTACTGGTATCGACCTCGAAGGCGATTACCTCATTCCAGGTCTGGTCGAGCTACACACCGACCACCTCGAAACCCACTACGCGCCGCGCCCGAAAGTGCGCTGGAACCCCGTCGCTGCCGTGCAGGCGCATGACGCCCAGATCGCCGCTTCGGGCATCACCACCGTGCTCGACGCCATCCGCATCGGGCTCGACGAGCAGACCGATATCGGCGCCGCCGACATGCGCACGCTCGCGGCCGCCATTGGCGCCGGCAGCAAGGCCGGGCGCCTGCGTGCCGACCACCACATTCACCTGCGCTGCGAAGTCTCGGCACCCGATTGCCTCGAAAGCTTCGAGGCCATGATGGACGATCCGCAGGTGCGCCTCGCCTCGCTGATGGACCATGCCCCCGGCCAGCGCCAGTTCGCCAGCGTCGAAGCCTACAAGGTCTATTACCAGGGCAAGACAAAGATGAACGATGCGGAACTGGACGCTTTCAGCGAGCGCCGCAACGCCCAGTCACATGCTCATTCCGGCCCCAACCGCCGCGCCATCGCCCAGATGTGCCACGATCGCGGCATCGTCCTCGCAAGCCATGACGACGCCACCCGCGACCATGTCGAGGAAGCCGTTGCCCTTGGCCTGCACATCGCCGAATTTCCCACCACCATCGAAGCCGCCAAGGCCTCGCGCCAGGCCGGCATGTCGATTTTGATGGGCGGGCCCAACGTAGTGCGCGGTGGTTCCCACTCCGGCAACGTGTCGGCACGCGCTTTGGCCGAGGCCGATCTGCTCGATATCCTGTCGTCCGACTACATTCCTTTCTCCATGTTGCAGTCGGCATTTTCGCTCGCCGACAACGTGGAGGGGATAAGTCTTTCCAAGGCCATCCAACTCGTCACCAAGCGCCCCGCCGAAGCAGCCGGCTTTGACGATCGCGGCGAGATCGCCGTGGGCAAGCGCGCCGACTTCGTGCATCTGCGCGTCGAAGATGGTATTCCCATCGTGCTGACCGTGTGGCGGCAGGGCAAGCGAGTGATATGAGCGGAACTTTCGTCGCCGTCGTCGGACCGAGCGGAGTAGGCAAGGACAGCCTGATCGCCTTCGCGCGCGACCGGTTGGAAGCCAGTGGCCGTGTTGCTTTCGTCAAGCGCGTCGTCACCCGCGAAGCCCATGGCGGCAGCGAAGACCACGACAGCATGGATGTCGAAGCCTTTGCCGCAGCCGAAACAGCAGGACAATTCGCCCTGAACTGGGATGCGCACGGCCTGCGCTACGGCCTTCCAATTGCACTCGAAAACGACCTAAACGCCGGCAAGGCAGTGGTCGCCAATCTCTCCCGCGCCGTCATCCCCGCGTTGATGGACCGCTACCCCGAAACCGTCGTCGTCTCGGTTGTCGCCGACCGCGACGTCATCGCTCAGCGCCTCGCCAATCGCGGCCGCGAAACCTCCGAATCCATCCAGCGCCGCCTAGACCGCAGCGTCGGCGACCGCATGCCGGCCAGCACGATCCGCATCGACAATTCCGGCGAACTGGAAGTCGCCGGCGAGCAATTTGTCCGGCTTTTGCAGGATGTTGCAGCGCCAGTCCGGGCTTAAACCACCAACTCCATCCGCTCCGCGGGAAAACGGCTCAGCGCATAGGATATCGGCACGCCGTCGGAGTCCACGTCCACGGCCTCCGACACCAGCAGGATCGCCCCCGGCGCCAGACCCAGCAATTGAGTCTCTTCGACATCCGCATGGCGAGCCGAGATGCGGGTCGAGGCGCGCGAATAATCATTTATCCCATAGCTGGCAAACACCGCCGTCATGCGCTGGCCGCCTATGACCCGCTGCGCGACGTCAGGAAAGCGGCGATAGGCAAGCCACGTCGTGGCGCGGGAAATCGGCTTTCCATCGGCTGACGATAGTGCGTCGAGGCGGACCACCTTGGACCCCGCTCTGATCCCCAGCGCGGCCGCCACCGTCGCGTTTGCGTTTTCCAGTCGATCGCCGAGATGCTGGGTCGTTAGCATGCGCGCTTGTCCGGCCAGCCCTTCAGAGAAACGCGTCCGTTTTCCAATGGGGTAGCTGAGCCGGCGGGCGCTGCGCACGAAGGTGCCGCGACCCTGTTCGGCCCCTACCACGCCCTCGTCGGCCAGCACTGCCAGCGCGCGCCGGACGGTGTGCCGGTTGGCAGAAAAGCGCTCCGCCAGCGCGGCCTCGGTCGGCAGGCGATCACCTTCGGCAAGCTTGCCGCCGATGATGTCGAGCCGGATGGCATCGACGATGCGGCGCCATAAAGCCACCCCGCCGGAAACGTCTTTCAAAACTGTCATTGCATTTTCACACGAGGAGCGTAGGACCGGATTCAGGACAATAGTTGTCTATTACATTAGACAAATCGAGGCAAGCATGCAGACGCAAACTTCCCTTCCAAATACCGCCAGAAAAGCCGCGCTCGACGTTTTGGCCGCCGCGCCATCACGCGCATTGGCCGAACTGTGGGACGCCTGGGCTGACAAGCCCGAGCACTCCAAAGTGCGCGGTCCCGAAGTCGGCCTCGTCATGGTGCGCGGTCGGGCAGGTGGCGGCGGCGCGCCGTTCAACCTCGGCGAAGCGACGGTCAGCCGCGCCAGCGTGCGCATTGTAACCGGGCAGGTGGGGCACGGGTATTGCCTCGGTCGCGATCTCGCCAAAGCCGAAATCATCGCAGTGATCGACGCCCTCTGGCAGCGCGATGCAGCGCCGGTCGAGGCTCAGATCATCGAGCCCTTGCGCGCACTTGCCGCCAATGCAGACCAGAAGAGCCGGGAAGAGTCCGCAGCTACCAAGGTCGACTTCTTCACCATGGTGCGCGGGGATAACTGAAATGGACAGCACTTTCGAAGGCGGCTTCGCCAATCCGGTGTTCGATGCGCAGACCTCGTTTCGCGCCATCATGGACGCGCTGGCCAATCCCGGTACATCCCGCCAACTTGCCGAAACCGTGTTAGCACAGGGGCCGCTAAGTGCCGAATTGGCTAGCACACTGCTAACGTTGAGCGACACCGATACCCACATCTGGTTGTCAGATTCACTGCGCACTGCACCGGTCGAGGCCTTCATCGCCTTCCACACCGGCGCCCCGCTGACCCGCGATCCCAGCAGGGCCACCTTTGCTCTGGCGGCCAATGTCGACGAGCTGCCGCGCTTCGAGCAGTTCAACCTCGGCACCCAGGAATATCCCGACCGCTCGACCACCATCGTGCTCGCTGTTCCGTCGCTAACCGGCGGCGCCGACCTGCTGCTACGCGGCCCGGGCATCAACGACCACATCCATTGTAGCCCCACCGGACTGCCCGAGGATTTCCTCACGCAGTGGTCCGACAACCGCGAGCTGTTTCCGCGCGGTATCGACCTGCTGCTGGTCAGCCAAGGCCACGTCATGGGCCTGCCGCGCTCGACGCGCATTTCGGAAGGACACTGACATGTATGTAGCCGTCAAAGGTGGCGAGGCCGCCATTGCCAACGCCCATGCCCTGCTGGCCGACCGTCGCCGCGGCGATCGCTCCGTTCCGGCCCTGCGCCTCGATCAGATCGTCGAGCAACTCGGCCTCGCCGTCGACCGCGCCATGGGCGAAGGCTCGCTGTATGATAAGGAACTCGCCGCGCTGGCCTTGCTACAAGCCCGTGGCGACCTGATCGAGGCCATCTTCCTCGTCCGCGCCTATCGCACCACGCTGCCGCGCTTCGGCTATTCCAACCCCATCGATACCGGCACCATGCTGATCGAGCGCCGCATCTCGGCGACCTTCAAGGACCTGCCCGGCGGGCAGATGCTGGGGCCAACCTTCGATTACACCCACCGCCTGCTCGACCCCTCGATTGCCGGAGGCGAAGTGCCCGCGCCAATCACCCGCGAAGCCGATACTGAACAAGCACCGCGCGTCACCGACATGCTGGGCCGCCAGGGCCTGATGGAGCCCGACGGCGACACCGATCCCGACCGCGAAGTCGGCGACCTGACCCGCGAACCACTGGATTTCCCGCTCGACCGCGACCTGCGCCTGCAGGCACTGGCCCGCGGCGACGAAGGCTTCCTGCTCGCCCTCGGCTATTCCACCCAACGCGGCTATGGCCGCAGCCATCCATTTGTCGGCGAAATCCGCATCGGCGAGGTCGAGGTCGAATTCGACATTCCCGAACTCGGCTTTGCCGTCAGTCTCGGCCGGGTCCGCGTCACCGAATGCCAGATGGTCAACCAGTTCAAGGGCTCGGCAAAAGTCCCGCCGCAGTTCACTCGCGGCTACGGATTGGTGTTCGGCCAGGCGGAGCGCAAGGCCATGGCCATGTCGCTGGTCGACAGGGCCCTCCGTGCCCGCGAATTCGGCGAAGACGTCGTCGCCCCGGCGCAAGACGAGGAGTTCGTCATCTCCCACTCCGACAACGTGCAGGCCACCGGCTTCGTCGAACACCTGAAACTGCCCCACTACGTCGATTTCCAGGCCGAACTGGACCTGATCCGCCGCATGCGAGCCGAACACGACGCCGCTGACATGAAGGAGGCCGCAGAATGAACGCCGTCGCCCAATATAACTTCGCCTATCTCGACGAGCAGACCAAGCGGATGATCCGCCGGGCCATTCTGAAAGCCATCGCCATTCCCGGTTATCAGGTGCCGTTCAGCTCCCGTGAAATGCCGATGCCCTATGGCTGGGGCACCGGCGGCGTGCAGGTGACAGCCTCCATCATCGGCCCCGACGATGTGCTCAAGGTCATCGACCAGGGCGCAGACGATACCACCAATGCCGTCTCGATCCGCGCCTTCTTCGCCAAGGTGGCACAGGTGGAAACCACCACGCACACCGCCGACGCCACCATCATCCAGACCCGCCACCGCATTCCCGAAAAGCCGCTGGGGCAGGGCCAGATATTGGTCTACCAGGTGCCGATCCCCGAGCCGCTGCGCTTCCTCGAACCGCGCGAGACCGAGACCCGCAAGATGCACGCGCTCGAGGAATATGGCCTGATGCACGTCAAACTTTATGAGGACATCGCGCGCCATGGCCGCATCGCCACCACCTATGCCTATCCGGTCAAGGTCGAAGGCCGCTACGTCATGGACCCGAGCCCGACGCCCAAGTTCGACAACCCGAAAATGCACATGAGCGCCGCCCTGCAACTGTTCGGCGCCGGGCGCGAGCATCGCATCTACGCTGTGCCGCCCTACACCGAAGTCGTGAGCCTCGATTTCGAGGACCACCCCTTCACCATCCAGCATTTCGAGGAGCCCTGCGCCCTGTGCGGCGCCGAACAGGTCTATCTCGACGAAGTCATCCTCGATGATCGCGGCGGCCATATGTACGTCTGCTCCGACACCGACAACTGCGAAGAGCGCCGTTCTGCCGGTCATGTCGGCACACTGGGCATGCAGGAGGCGGCAGAATGAGCCAGGATTTTTCCCATCAGGACCCACTGCTCCGCGTCGAAGGCCTGACCAAATATTACGGCAGCCGCCTTGGATGCGCCGATGTCAGTTTCGAACTCTGGCCCGGCGAAGTGCTGGCCATTGTCGGCGAATCCGGCTCGGGCAAGACCACCTTGCTGAACTCGCTTTCGGCGACGCTCGAGCCCACCTCCGGCAAGACCATGTACCGGATGCGCGACGGCCAATGGCGCAATATCTATGATCTGAGCGAGGCCGAGCGGCGCTTCCTGTTCCGCACTGATTGGGGTTTCGTGCATCAGGATGCCGCGATGGGCCTGCGAATGGGCGTCTCGGCCGGCGCCAATGTCGGCGAGCGGCTGATGGCAGTCGGCGATCGCAACTACGGCCACATTCGCTCCACGGCGCTGGACTGGCTCGGCCGCGTCGAAATCGCCGCCGACCGTATCGATGACCAGCCGCGCAGCTTCTCCGGCGGCATGCGCCAGCGCCTGCAGATCGCCCGCAATCTGGTAACCGGCCCACGGCTGGTCTTCATGGATGAGCCCACCGGCGGCCTCGATGTCTCGGTGCAGGCCCGCCTGCTCGACCTGCTGCGTGGCCTCGTCGGCGAACTCGGCCTTGCCGCCATCGTCGTCACCCACGATCTCGCCGTAGCCCGCCTGCTCAGCCACCGCATGATGGTGATGAAGGACGGCCACGTCATCGAGGCGGGGTTGACCGACCGCGTCCTCGACGACCCGCGCGAGCCTTATACCCAGTTACTCGTCAGCTCGATTTTGCAGGTGTGATGATGACCGCTCTATCCGTCCAAAATCTCTCCAAAACCTTCACCATGCATTTGCGCGACGGGATCATTCTCCCCGTCGTCGCCAATGTGAACTTCGAGCTACACCCCGGCGAATGCGTCGTGCTGGGTGGCCCATCGGGTGCCGGCAAAAGCTCCATTCTCAAGATGGTCTATGGCAATTACGGCGTCGATGCCGGCGCCATCGTGTTGCAGCATCACGGCGAGGCGGTCGATCTGGCCACTGCCGATCCGCGCACCGTGCTCACCCTGCGCCGTGACTCCATCGGCTATGTCAGCCAGTTCCTCCGCACCGTGCCGCGCGTTTCGGCGCTCGACGTAGTGGCCGAGCCGCTGGTGATCCGCGGCGTCGATAAAGCCGAAGCTCAAGCCAAGGCCCGTGAACTGCTCGCCCGGCTCAACCTGCCCGAACGACTATGGTCGCTGCCGCCAGCCACCTTCTCCGGTGGCGAACAGCAGCGCGTCAACATCGCTCGCGGCTTCATCACCCACCATTCGGTGCTGCTGCTCGACGAACCAACCGCCTCCCTCGATGCCATCAATCGGGCCGTGGTCGTCGCCATGATTGCCGAGAAGAAAGCCGCCGGTGTCGCTCTGCTCGGCATTTTCCACGATGAGGATGTCCGCACCCAGGTCGCTGATCGCATCGTCGACGTCACCGCATTTGCTCCAAGGATTGCAGCATGACCCGGCTCGGCGAAACGCCATTCGTCCATCCGACCGCGCAGGTCAGCAATTCCACCCTCGGCCGCTACACCGAAATCGGTTCCGGCAGCCACGTCGCCCACTCGACCGTCGGCGACTATTCCTACTGCGTCGAAAACACCCAGATTTCATACGCCACCATCGGCAAGTTCGCCAATATCGCCAGCCATGCCCGCATCTACGCCAGCATGCACCCGATGGAACGCGCCTCGCTGCACCACTTCACCTACCGCTCCGCCTGGTATTTTGAAGGCGAGCAGGACGACCAGGAATTCTTCGACTGGCGCGCCGGGCAGGGCATCACCATCGGTCACGACACCTGGATCGGCCACGGCGCGGTGATCATGCCGGGGATCACGGTGGGCAACGGCGCCATCATCGGCTCCAATGCCGTGGTGACCAAGGACGTGGCGGATTTCGCCATCGCGGTTGGCGTGCCCGCACGGACGATCAAGCAGCGGTTCAGCGACGATGTCGCGGGGCGGCTGGATGCGATGGCCTGGTGGGACTGGGACCACGAAAAACTGCATCAGGCATTGCCGGATTTTCGCAAACTCGGCATTGAGGCGTTTCTGGAGAAGTATGAGGCCTGACCACCTCGCCCTCCACATACGCGATGTCATTCCGGCCTTGAGCCGGGACCCATCCCGAGATCAAGCCACAGCCGCAAGGTCGTTCGATCTGGCGGATTGAACATCAACCTCAGGATGGGCCCCGGCTCAAGGCCGGGGTGACACCGTGGGTGGGACACGACTTTACCAACCAAACGAAGTGGCAACGCCACCCCCGCGACACCCCGCCACATATCTTCCCTGCACAGTCACACAACCGTCACCCAACCGTTACGCTAGCGTTACGCCGCCGCCCTAGCACTGCCGCAGTTCAACGGGCAGGGGCGCTCAATGCTCAAGATTTCCAACGTATCGCGACGCTTCGGCGACAAGCTTGCCGTCAGCGACGTGAACCTTGAAATCCCGCAGGGTCAGATGGTCGGCATTATCGGCCGCTCCGGCGCCGGAAAGTCCACCTTGCTGCGCATGATCAATCGGCTCAATGACGTTTCCACCGGCTACATCGAATATGACGGCGTTAAAACCTCCGAGCTGCGCGGCCAGGCCCTGCGCAACTGGCAGCGCGATTGCGCCATGATCTTCCAGCAGTTCAACCTCGTGCCGCGCCTCGATGTCATCACGAATGTGATGCTCGGCCGGCTCAATGGTCGCAATCCGGTGCTGAACCTGCTGCAGGTCTTTTCGGCCCAAGAGCAGCTTGAAGCGCTTAAGGCCCTCGAACGTCTCGACATCGCCCAGACCGCAACGCAATGGGCACAAACTCTCTCCGGTGGCCAGCAGCAGCGCGTCGCCATTGCCCGGGCGCTGATGCAGAACCCCAAGATGATCCTGGCCGATGAGCCGATCGCCTCGCTCGATCCGCGCAATGCCCAGATCGTCATGGACAGCCTTCGCGACATCAATGCCGAGGGCAAGATCACCGTCATTACCAACCTGCACACCCTCGATACTGCGCGCGCTTATTGCGAGCGCATCATCGGCATGGCGGCAGGCAAGGTCGTGTTCGACGGCACCCCGGACGAGCTCACCACCGATGTGGCCCGCACCATTTATGGCGCCGATGGCCTCAAGGAGGCCTTCTCGGAAGCCATGACCTCCACATCCATCGCGCCGCTCAGGCCGCCGATCATCAACACCGCAAGCGTCAATCCCGCTTCGTAACCTCGTTCCGCGTCCGGTTCTTTCCGGCCCGCCGACCAACCCGCGTCCCTAAAGGAAAACTTCATGACCGCGCTCCGCACAATCCTGCTGGCCTCCGTGGCCCTCTCCATGTCCACTGCTGCTTTCGCCCAGGACGTCACCGTTCTGCGCATCGGCCTTGACGGCGGCGAAAACGAAGCCGACCAGCTGCGTCGGTCGGAATGCGTTGCCGAGCCACTGAAGGCCGCAACCGGCGTTTCCGAAGTCCAGTTCTTCCCATCGCCAGACTATAACGGCATCATCCAGGGCCTGCTCGGCGGCACCATCGACATCGCCATCATGGGCGCTTCGTCCTATGCATCGATCTACCTCAAGGATTCGGAAGCTGTTGATCCCGTCCTGACCACCCAGCAGGAAGACGGCTCGACCGGCTACCACTCGATCATGGTTGCTCGCAAGGATAGCGGCATCACCGACCTGGCTTCGACCAAGGGCAAGAAGCTCGGCTTTGCCGATCCTGATTCGACCTCGGGCTACCTTGTTCCAAACGTCACCCTGCCAGCCGAAATCGGCGCACCGATCGCTGAATTCTACAGCGAAACCGGCTTTGGCGGCGGTCACGAAAACCTCGTCCTCGGCGTTCTCGACGGCACCTTCGACGTCGGCACCACCTTCGGTTCGGGCCAGGGCGAATTCTCGGAAGGCTTCACTTCCGGCAACCTGCGCATCATGGTCGACAAGGGCCTGCTCGACATGGACGACCTGGTCGAAGTTTGGCAGTCGCCAATCATCCCCAACGGTCCTCTGATGGTTTCGAACAAGCTCCCAGCCGACATGAAGGAAAAGGTCACCGCTTTCTTCAAGGGCCTGCCAGCAGCTAACTTCGAATGCTTCGACGCCTTCACTGCCGGTGGTTACACCGACTTCGTCGACGCCGACCAGACCATGTACCAGACCATCATCGACGCCCGTAAGTCGATCATCGGCGGCTAATTTCGCCTTGGGCTGCGGTGGCGATCCGTCACCGCAGCCTTCCCATCCGCGATGTCATCCCGGCGAAGGCCGGGACCCATCCCGAGATCGCGCCACAACCGCAAGCTGGTCCTGCTGGGCCATCTTGCATGCTCCAGCACCTCCGGATGGGCCCCGGCTCAAGGCCGGGGTGACACCGAGAGTTTGGAAAGACCTCGCCCATGGCCGACATCGCACACAGCTCTGACGGCCTCTCGCCAGCCTCCGCCACCCTCCTGCAGCATTACCGCGCCCAAGTGCAGACGCGCCGGATCTACTCGATCCTGATCGTCCTCGGCATTGTCGTCGCGCTGCTCGCGGCCATGAATTACGCCAACGCTGCCAATGCCGGAAAATTCTTCGACCGGCTGCCCTACATGTTCGACTTCATCAAGACCTTCGTGCCGCAGGATCCATTCGAAATTTTCCGCGCCATGTTCGACATCGCGTCGCCCTATTACGACGGCAGCCAAAAGTTCGACTACACCTCACAGCGCGTCTATCTGACCGATAGCCTCTACATTCCCCAGTTCATTTATCAGCTCATCATCACGGTCAATATTGCGATCGTCTCGACCATCATCGGCGGCTCGCTCGCCTTCTGCCTGTGCTTTTTCGCAGCCACCAACTTGGTTGGCGCGGGCGCAGTGCGCTGGATCGTCCGCCGCATCATGGAAGTGATGCGCGCCTTTCCCGAGATCGTCATCGCCGGCCTGCTCACCGCGGTCCTCTCGATCGGCCCCATCGCCGCCATTGCCGCCGTGTCGCTCCACACCATAGGGGCGCTGGGCAAACTGTTCTTCGAAGTGGTCGAAAACGCCGACATGAGGCCCGATGAAGGCCTGAAGTCGGTCGGCGCCTCGTGGCTTGAGCGCGTGCGCTACGCCATTGTGCCCCAGGTCATGCCCAATTTCGTCAGCTATGCGCTGCTGCGCACCGAGATCAACGTCCGCGCCTCGACCATTATCGGCGCGGTCGGTGGCGGTGGTATCGGCGAGGCGTTCCGTCTGTCGATTGGCCGCGACCACGCCGCCAAGACCTACGCCATTGTCATCCTGCTGCTGGTCACCATCATCGTCATCGACCAGTTCTCCGGCTATCTCCGCTACAGGTTGGTCGGTCGGCCGTCCTTCGAACTGGGCCGGGGAGCGGCGTGATGAACATTTCCATCGCCGAGAGCAATCGCCTGCACGCCAAGTATCCTGACGTCTTCAAGCAGAACTTCTTCCAACGCTGGGGCCTGTTGGTCGGCTTTGCCGCGACCATCGCCTACCTGACATTCTGCTGGTTCTTCTTTAACGTCGGCCCCGCCTTGCAAAACGGCAAGTGGGACCGCGCCGCCATCTACGTCCAAGATTGGTATTCCTGGCGGGCCCAGCCGCGTCTTCGCTTTGAAGACGGCGTAGTCGTGCCGCAATGGTCGAGCCGCGGCCAATATGCCGAAGGCGCCACCGTGGACTGGCTGACGCCACAGGACGACGGCAGCATGATCGCCACCTTCGGCAATGCCGACGACCGCCTGGAGATCGCCACCACGCAGGTCGACGTCTATGTCGATGGCGTCGGCTATCCGATCGCCATATCACCCGACGGCGCCACTGCACCGGCCAATGTTCCAGCTTCCATCGAGCAGGACGGCGCCAAGGTTCTGGTTAATTACGGTTTCGCCGGCCAAGCCGAAATCCGCGCCAACCAGGTCAATGTGCAGCGCCGCTTCTTCGGCTGGGCCAATTTCCTCTACGACACCAAGTCGCAGCTGTGGGGCAATGACCTGTTCTCCAGCGTCGGCCTGATCTTCAGTGGTGACCGCGTCGTCCCCGAAATATCCAACGCGCAACTGGTGCTCGACCAGTGGCTCAACAACCAGGCCTGGCAGCATGGCGATATCCTCGCCAAGCTGATGCAAACGCTGGTCATGGCCTTCGTCGGCACGCTGTTCGCAACGCTGTTCGCCTTCCCCCTGGCATTCATCGCCGCCCGCAACATCACCGCCAACCGTCCCGCCAACATGCTAATGAAGCGGTTCTTCGACTTTATCCGCTCCATCGATATGTTGATCTGGGCGCTGTTCT
>JAQGKG010000314.1 GCA_028290245.1 Devosia sp.
CAAGGCACTCGGCGTCGACGCCATCGACTGCTCCAGCGGTGGCTTCGACGGCGCCAAGATCGACGCTGTTGCAAACTATCAGGTACCCTTTGCCAAGGCCGTTCGCGACGGCGCCGACATTGCCACCATGGCCGTCGGCCTGCTGGGTGACGTTCAGGGCGCCGAAGCCATCCTGACCAGCGGCGAGGCAGATTTCGTCGCCTTGGCCCGCGGTGCGCTGGATGATCCAAACTGGCCGGTGCACGCCCGCCACGAGCTGGGTGCCATCGACTATGACCTCTGGCCGGTCCAGACCAATCGCGTCGCTAGTCGCGATCGATCCCTCGGCCTGCGTGGCTGGGCATAAATCCGGTAACGAACTTTCGCCAAACGACCTTCACGGCAACGCAAATTTGCCGCGAAGCTTGACCACTCTTGTTCCGTCGCGTCCCGATCACTAGATCAGCGATGAACAGGGAGTAGTTCAATGGATACCAAGGCCGCAATTCTCGCCCTCATGAGCGTATGGGGCGTTGGTGTCTGCAACCTGCCCGTCAGTGCGCAGGACGCCAGCGACACGACTGAGGAGGTGGCCGACGATGCCGGCGATAGCGAAAACCCGCTGCTTAACAAGGTTTGGGTTCGCGCCGATGCCGATGAGAATCTCCCCGGCCCCATGCAGATCTTTCTCGGCGACGGTACGCTGGTGAGCGATAGCTGCTGGGAAACCTATCGCCTCTCCAAATGGCAGCAGGTGTCCGACAGCGCCATTAGCTGGGACGAGGACGGCATGACCATCAACGCCGACATTGCCAGCCTAAGCCACAGTGAGTTGATTTTGAACCTGAAGCTAGGCAACGAAGTGCTGGAACAGCGCTTCGTAACGGCGACAGCACCCTACGTGTGCCCCGATATGGTGAAGTAGGCTAGCCTAGCGAGGATATGTACGCTTCTTCGCCACCTCTCCCCTGAGGGGAGAGGTAATCAGAGCACGACCTGCGTACCGATCTCCACCACCCGACCCGTCGGAATATGGAAATACTCCGTCGCGTCACTCGCGTTCTTGGCGAGCCGCGTGAACAGCCGGTCTTGCCAGAACCGCAGCGGATTGCCCGGCTTCGGCCCGGCTTTTAGCGAGCGGCGCGACAGGAAGAAGGAGGTCGACATGATGTCGAACTTCCAGCCCAGCTTGCGCGCCAGTACCAGTGCCTTGGGAATATTTGGGCTTTCCATATAGCCGAAGGTGACGACAACACGGCTGAACAGCTCGTTGTATGCGTCGATGGTGACCTTCTCATTGTCCGGCACGCGAGGCGATGGCGAGGTGCGGACGGTCAAAATCACATTCTGCTCATGCAGCACCTTGTAGTGCTTGAGACTATGCAGCAGCGCCGTCGGTGCGCCTTCGATATCGCTGGTCAGGAACACGGCGGTGCCTGGCACCAGCGTCGGTCGCTTCTTGGCCAGGTTATCGACCAGGAACTGCAGCGGCACCTCGTCGCGACGAACCTTGTCGGACAACCGCTTGCGCCCGGCCATCCAGCTCCACATGACGATGGCGACCACCAGTGCCACCACAGCTGGTACCCAGCCGCCTTGGAACAGCTTGGCGGCATTGGCGGCAAAAAAACCACCATCGATAATGGCAAACACAATGCCGAAGGCGATGACCGCGGCGGGATGCCACTTCCAGTTGCGCCACATCACCACCACCAGCAGCGAAAGCGTAACGATCATGACGCCGGACACCGCAATGCCATAAGCCGCCGAAAGCGCGCTGGAACTGCGGAACATCAGCACCAGCACGAGCACGCCGACCATAAGCATGGCGTTGATCTGCGGCATGTAGATCTGGCCGCTCTGGGTTTCCGACGTATGTGTCACCACCATGCGCGGCAGCATGTTCAGGGCGATCGCCTGCTGAGTAAGGCTGTAGGTGCCGGAAATGACGGCCTGGCTGGCAATGATGGTGGCGAGAGTTGCGAGAGCCACGAAGGGCAGCAGCGCCCAATCCGGCTGCATTTCAAAGAATGGGCTCACCACATTCTCAACCCCGACCTCCAGCACAAAGGCGCCCTGCCCGAAATAATTGAGCAGCAGGCACGGAAACACCAGGCCAAACCACGCCAATACAATCGGCTTGCGGCCGAAATGGCCGAGGTCGACATACAGCGCTTCGGCACCGGTTACCGCCAGGAAGATGGCGCCGATGACCACGAAGGCAATGCCGAAATGGGTGGTGAGAAACTGCACGCCCAACAGCGGGTTGAGCGCCCAGAGTACCGACGGATAATCGATGATGTGAACAAGGCCGGAAATCCCCAGCACCAGGAACCAGATAGCCGTCACGGGACCGAAGACGATCGACACCTTTGCCGTGCCCAGTCGCTGCACCAGGAAAATGCCCACGATGATTACCAGAGTGATCGGCACCACCCACCGCGTCAGATTTGGCGCGACCAGTTCCAGCCCCTCGACGGCCGAGAGCACCGACACAGCCGGCGTAATGATGGCGTCGCCAAAGAACAGCGCAGCACCCAGCACACCCAGCACGGTTATCCAGATCGGAGGATTGGTGAAAGTCTTGCGCGCCAGCGCAACCAGCGACAGCGTGCCGCCTTCGCCATTGTTGTCGGCGCGCGTGACGAAGAACACGTATTTGAGCGAAACGGTCAGCGTCAGCGCCCAGACGATCAGGGACAGCAGGCCGAGGATTTCAAAAGCGCTCGATGCAGCGCCGGGGCGAACATGCATGGCCTCGCGAAACGCATAGATCGGGCTAGTCCCGATGTCGCCATACACCACTCCCAGGGCGCCAAGGACGAGCACCGGAAGATCTTTGCGCGAATGAGTGGCATGGTCGGTCGCATCGACACCGGTAGTTTTGGCACCGGTCGCATTCTGCTGCGTCATGAAGCTGTAGCTCTCTGGGTCGAAGGCGCGCCGCTATACACCCGCCCATCGTCTCATACAACACAATCCACCCGCAATGGTTCAAAGCGAGGGACCGCTAATGGACCGTAGGGAACGGATAAACAGCAAGGCCGCCCCTTTCGGAGCGGCCCAGCCGGTAAACGAAGTTTGGAGGTCTTCGTAAAGTTTATTCGGCAGCCTGAGCGGTCACAGCGTCATTAGCGCGAGCGGTCTTGGTGGCGTTACCCCACCAGATGATCTGGTCGAGCATGTCCTTGGCGGAGTTGCCGATGGAAGCTTCGATCTCGGAGATGGGCTTGGTGCCGCCCATCGCGGGATGCACGGCAACGAAGTCAGCGCCACCGATGTGAACAGCCGAACGGGTTGGGACCATCTGCAGCTCGACGCCGATGGTGCGCAGGTGTTCAACAGCGCGAGCGCCGCCAACGACGCCATAACCGACGGCGCTGAATACCTTCTTGTTCCAGTTGATATAGGCCTGGTCGAGGGCATTCTTGAGAGCGCCAGTCACCGAACGGTTGTACTCGGCGGTGATGAAGATGTAGCCGTCAAATTCACTGATCTTGTTCTGCCACTTGACCGCATTCTGGTTGGCCGAAGGCATCCAAGCATTGGACGCCATTTCGTCGAACAGTGGCAGGTCGAAGTCGCGCACATCGACGATCTCGGCGTCGATCTCGGCGCGCTCATTGGCCTTAGCAAGAATCCACTGTGCAGGCAGATCGGCAAAACGGGTCGGACGGGTCGAGCCAATAACGATAGCAATCTTGAGTTTGGTCATTTGAGCGCTCCTTGGTAACAAATCGTAACTGAGGCGATATATGTGCCTTAGCCGAATTGTCGCAAGGAGGCACGTTGGTGTAGCGCAGGGACAATCTGCTGCCTAAGGCACACGCGTGTAACCATTGGTAGCGCCTAGGCTTTTCGAATGGGTTAGAGGATTTAGGGAGCCTATCAACCTCGTTTGAGCCAGGAACGCTGACGATCTGTTCGCTGCCGCATAACAATCGCCTGAACTTAGCTGCCCAATACTTCCCTGTACTGCTGAACCGCTTCGGCAAATCCGATTAGCAAGGCATCCGCCGTGATTCCATGCCCGATGGAAACCTCAGCCACATGCGGTACGGCGGACTGAAATGCCGCGAGATTAGCCAGCGTCAGATCATGCCCGGCATTGACCCCCATGCCTACGGCGTGTGCCGCCTGCGCGCTATGTGCCAGCGCCGCTAGTTCGCGCACCGCGCGATCCGCATCGTCGTAACAACCCCCATATGGCCCGGTGTAAAGCTCGATCCGATCGGCGCCGGTCGCTTTGGCCGCCGCAACACCCTCGACGCCAGCATCGGGATCGCAGAACAGCGAAATCCGCCGGTTCGGTGCCTTGAGCCGCTGCACCACGTCGGCGAGGAAATTCCCCTTGCCGCGGAAATCCCAGCCATGGTCTGACGTCGCCTGTGCCGGATCGTCCGGCACCAGCGTCACTTGAGCCGGCTTGACCTCATCCACCAGCGCAAAAAAGTCTTCGCTCGGATAGCCTTCGATATTGAACTCGGCTTCGGGATATTCCTCGCGCAGAAGAGTTGCCAGATCGAACACATCAGTCCGCCGGATATGCCGCTCATCCGGCCGCGGATGCACCGTGACGCCGCTGGCCCCCGCATCCAGCACCACACGCGCAATGCCGACCACGCTCGGCCACGGCAGGTCGCGCCGGTTACGAAGCTGGGCAACGGCATTGAGATTGACGGAAAGCAGGGTCATGGCAGGGACTCGAAAATCGATGTCCCTGCTCTATAGCAGACTGGGCGAACCGCCCAATCCCGAGATGTAGTCAAATTGGCTGGTCACATGCCCTGCGGGCCGCGCGAAATAGCGGCGAGGCCGGTGCGGACCACTTCGACGAGGCCGAGCGGCTGCATCAGGGCGATGAAGCTGTCGATCTTGGCCGGTTTGCCAGTCACCTCGAAGACGAAGCTTTCAACCGTGGCATCGACGATCTGGGCGCGGAACGCATCGGCGAGCCGCAGCGTCTCGGCGCGGGAATCGCCCGAACCTGCCACCTTGATCAACGCCAGTTCACGTTCCAGCGATGCACCCTCGGCGGTCAGGTCATGCACCTTGTGCACCGGGATCAGCCGCTCGAGCTGCAGCTTGATCTGGGTCAGCGTCTTGGGCGTTGCAATTACCACGACCGTGATGCGACTAAGTCGCCGCCCGTGTTCCGTCTCGCTGACAGTCAGACTTTCGATATTATAGCCACGCGCCGAAAACAGCCCGACAACCCGCGCGAGGATACCCGGCTCGTTATCGACCAGCACCGAAAGCGTGTGCCGCTCCTGGTCCTGGGTTTCCTTGGTGATGAAATATGCCGATCCAGTCGGCTGCAGATGTGCGTTCATGATTATATCCTCCGCAGCGCTCTAGACGAGCTGCCGTCCCTTCTCGTCGATGATATCCCCGAGGTTGGCGGTATCGGGCAGGATGATTTCGTTATGCGGCTTGCCCGACGGGATCATCGGCAGGCAGTTCTCGTCCTTCTCGACCATGCAGTCGAACAGCACCGGGCCGTCGTAATCGAGCATTTCGGCAATCGCCGCGTCGAGCTCGGCCGGGTTGGAGCAACGGATGCCCTTGCCGCCGTAAGCCTCGGCCAGCTTAACGAAGTCAGGCAGCGATTCCGAATATGAATGGGCGTAGCGCGAGCCATGCAGCAGGTCTTGCCACTGCCGGACCATGCCCATGCGCTCGTTGTTGAGGATAAAAATCTTGACCGGCAGCCGATACTGTACCGCCGTCGACATTTCCTGCATCGTCATCTGCACCGAGGCTTCGCCAGCGATATCGATCACCAGCGCATCGGGATGCGCCACCTGCACGCCAACCGCGGCCGGCAGGCCATAGCCCATGGTGCCAAGGCCACCCGAGGTCATCCAGCGGTTCGGCTGGTCGAAGTGGAAATGCTGCGCCGCCCACATCTGGTGCTGTCCGACTTCGGTGGTGATATACACCTCCTTGGCCTGCTTCTTGGTCGCCTGATACAGCCGCTCGATAGCGTATTGCGGCTTGATGATGGTCTCGGAATTCTTGTAGCCGAGCGAATTCACCGCCCGCCACGTGGCGATCTGCTTCCACCATGGCGCCAGCGCCTCGGTGCGCGGCTGATTGGTCTTTGAGCGCCAGACGCGCACCATTTCGCTCAGCACGCGCTCGCAATCGCCGATGATCGGGATATCGACATTGACCACCTTGTTGATCGAGGACGGGTCGATATCGACATGGATCTTGCGGCTACCGGGCGAGAACGCGTCGATGCGGCCCGTGATGCGGTCGTCAAAGCGCGCGCCGATGTTGATCATCACGTCGCAGTCATGCATCGCAAGGTTCGCTTCGTAGGTGCCGTGCATGCCCAGCATGCCCATCCACTGCGGATTGGACGCCGGGAAGGCGCCCAGCCCCATCAGCGTCGAGGTCACCGGGAAGCCTGTGAGCTCGGCAAGTTCGCGCAGGTGCTCCGACGCTGCCGGGCCAGCGTTGATCACGCCGCCACCGGTATAAAAAATCGGCCGCTCGGCCTTCAGCATCAGGTCCACGGCCGCCTCGATGGCAGCCGCATCGCCATCCATCTGCGGACGATAGCTCTGGTGGCGCAGCGTATCGAGATCGGGCTTGTAATAATCGCCCAGCGCAAACTGCACGTCCTTTGGAATATCGATGACAACCGGACCGGGACGACCGGTCGTGGCGATGAGGAAGGCCTCATGCATGATGCGCGGCAGGTCTTCGATCCGCTTCACTAGATAATTGTACTTTGTGCAGCTCCGGGTGATGCCGACCGTGTCGCATTCCTGGAACGCGTCCGAACCGATCAGCGTCGTTGGCACCTGCGCCGTGATGCAGATCAGTGGGATCGAATCCATCAGCGCATCGGTGAGGCCGGTGACCGCGTTGGTCGCGCCGGGGCCGGAGGTGACGAGAACCACGCCTGGCTTGCCGGTGGAGCGCGCATAGCCTTCGGCCATATGCGTCGCGCCCTGCTCATGCCGTACGAGGATATGCTGCACGGTGTCCTGCTGGAACATCGCATCATAGATCGGCAAGGCCGCGCCGCCCGGATAGCCGAAAACATGCTCCACCCCCTGATCGATCAGGGCCTGTATCACCATTTCCGCGCCGGTCATTTTTTCGGCCATCGTCTAATCCTTCCAACAGTCCATTTGTGAGCCCAGTCTCGTAGCGGCAAAAACCGGGCAATAAAAAAGGCCCCGTTCGGGACCTGTTTTCGGCGCACCAGCTATCGCGCGGGAACTTATCCCACGTTGCTGATGCGCCTGCCTACTACGAGAATGAGTGCCCGCACGGGACCTCTCCTTGAAATTACGGACGTACTGATAGGGTCATTGCGCCGAATGTGTCAAGGCCCCGCCCAAACACTAAATACCATGCCTAACTATTGACCAGCTACGCCACATCACTTAACGTAACACTTAACAGTCAATGAGGAGACCACCAATGACCGACCGATCCATCGCCCATGGCACCTTCGTGCTGGAACGCACCTATCCCGCTAGCCCGGCCCGCGTCTTCCGCGCCTGGTCGGACCCTGCAGTCAAGGCCACCTGGTTCGGCGACGGCACGGCCCCAGCTGAGTTCGACTTCCGCGAGGGCGGCCGCGAACTGGTCAAAGCCGGTGAAGGTGACGGCGAGTTCGGCTTCGACGTCCTCTATCAGGACATCGTCGAGAACAATCGCATCATCTACACCTATTACATGACCATGGGCGGCAAGCGCATTTCGGTCTCCGTCGCCGCCATCGAACTGTTCGCCGAGGGCAGCGGCACTCGCATGACGGTCACCGAACACGGCTGCTTCCTCGATGGCCTCGACAACATGGAACAGCGCAAGCGCGGCACCTCCGACCTGCTGGATGCCCTGGGTCGCGAACTCGCCAAGAACTAGTCAAATTCCGCCGCATTAGTATCGACAAAGCCGCTAAACCATAGTCCATAGAAGCGTCTCCAAACCTTCAGGACCGCACCGCCAGCAATGCCACGGACTATACTGCCTCTTGGCATTGCACTTATCTTCCTGGTGGGAGCGGCGATCACTGCCGGCTTGATCCTGCCCGCCGGGCCGATGCAGTGGTTGGTCATCATTGGCGCTGTGGCGGCCGGCTACATGGCGCTCAATATCGGCGCCAACGACGTCGCCAACAATGTCGGCCCAGCAGTCGGCGCCAAGGCGCTGACCATGGGCGCGGCGCTGGCAATTGCGGCAAGTTTCGACGCTGCGGGCGCGCTGCTGGCTGGTAGCGATGTGGTCGATACTGTCGCCAACAACATCATTTCGTTCAATGCCGACCTGTCCCCGCTGACCCTGATCCAGGTCATGATCTCGGCTCTGCTTGCCGCAGCACTGTGGATCAACGCATCGACCTTCGTCGGCGCTCCGGTCTCCACCACTCACGCCATTATCGGCGGCATTGTCGGCGCTGCCGTCGCCGCAGCAGGTCTAGGCGCTGTAAGTTGGCCCACAGTCGGCATGATCGCCGTGAGCTGGATGCTGTCGCCGCTGCTTGGCGCAGTATTCGCGGCGGGCCTTCACTCCGCCATTCGGCGCACCATCACCCGCCGGGCCAACAAGCTCGCCGCAGCCCGTATCTGGGTGCCCATTCTTGTCGCCGCCATGTCCGGCATTTTTGCCATGTATCTGGCAACCAAGGCACTCACCCAATGGTGGCAGCCCGGCCTGGTGCCAACGCTGCTGGTCGGCCTCGCCGCCGCCGTTATCGGCTACATGATTTCAATGCCTTGGGTGCGGATGCGTTCTCTGGGGTTGAACAACCGCAAGAAGCAGGTGGCCACGCTGTTTCGCCCGCCGCTGATCGTCGCGGCCGCCTTGCTGTCCTTTGCCCACGGCGCCAACGACGTCGCCAATGCACTGGGGCCGCTGGTCGCCATCGTGCGCGCCGCGCGTCTCACCACTGGTGATGCCTTCCATGTAGCGCCCTGGGAGTTGGCAATCGGCGCAGCGGGCATTGCCGTTGGCATTGCACTGTTCGGCCCGCGCGTCATCCATACGGTGGGCGAGCAGATCACCAAGCTCAATGAAATCCGCGCCTTCTGCGTAGCCTTATCAGCGGCCGTTACAGTTCTGACCGCATCGGCCCTAGGTCTGCCCGTCTCCTCCACCCACGTAGCCGTCGGCGCAGTGTTCGGCGTCGGCTTCGTGCGAGAATTCCTCGCCATCCGCAACATGAACGGCGCCGCCGTGCCGGTCCGCGCCAGTCTCGTCGATGCGTCCACGCTCAATGACCGCCCCGAACAGGCCCTGGCCCGCGAGCGGCGCAATGAACGGCGCTATCTGGTGCGGCGTCTGAAGGTTGCTCAGATCGCCGCGGCTTGGGTTGTCACCCTGCCCGCCTCCGCCATTATCGCCGCTACGGTCTACCGTGTGCTGCCGGCCTTCACTGCGTAACGCGTTGAGCGGTCAATTGCCTGTGAAAGCTCTCGGCGATCCGCACCAATGAACGATCATCCAGCAGGCGGCGCGTTTCGGCCAGCAAGGCCCAGTGCCGTAGCCGCTGCTCCATCTCGTCCCACGTCTCATGCTGCGCATCGACGCGGAGTGGATAGAGGTCGACATCGACCAGCATGCCTTTGTCTGAATTTTGGTAGCTGCCGATTGGCTCCGTGCCGACCTGGCCAGTCACGCCAGCCTCTTCCAGTGCTTCCTTGGCAGCGCTATCCCAAGCCGTCATTCCGGTACTGATCGACCCTTTAGGAAAGATCCACCGCCCGGTGCGCCTAGAGGTCACCAGCAAAAAGACGACGCGATTTTCAATGATGCTGTAAGGCAGAGCGCCCGACTGCCTGTTACCCGGGATATGGTCGACCCTTGGGCTCCAGTGGCGCAGGAATTCACGCAGCATGGATCGCCCTCCATCTGTTAGTTCCGGCAACAAGTCTGCACCAACCCGACCATCAAGTCGAGCCTAGCGCATCCTGCCTGTGTAAAAGCCAACAAAAAAGGGCCCCGTGGGGCCCTTCGAAAACACGTCTTTCGAGCTTAGCTCAGCAACGTCAGGTTGGTCGCCGATTCCTTGCCATCACGGCCGGTTTCGATCTCATAGGTCACCTTGTCGTTCTCATACAGGCCCTGCAGGCCCGAGCGCTGAACGGCCGAGATGTGGACGAAGGCATCCTTGCCGCCGTTGTCTGGTGAAATGAAGCCGAAGCCCTTGGTGGTGTTGAAGAATTTTACGGTACCGGTGATGGCAGCCATAGTCGTAGTCCTCGCAGTGGACACCGCCGAAGCGGGTAGGGTTGAAAACGGGCCTGTTAGAGCCCAGTCAGCGTAAGTAACAAACGCAGTGCCAAAATATGGCCGGTCGGTTTCATAAATTCAAGTCAGTTGTTATTCAAAGAGACACCCAGCCCGGATTTCTCCGGGCCGAGTGCCTGTTGCGCCTTGGGGCGCGTGCAGCATGGGGCGATGCTGCAACTCTCGTTAGCCGCGTGGGCAAGTGTCGCGATAGCGGCTGCCATCTGGGCGCTGGTAAACGCAAACATTGTTGCCGCTGCTCGAGCGACCGACAACGTCACCGGCTGCAGCACCAACAACGGCGCCAACGCCAGCGCCAACAGCGGTGCTGAGCACGCTACCGCCTGCAGCAGCGCCAATCACGCCACCGCCGACAGCGCCGATCGTGGCACCCTGCTGGGTGGTGGTGCAGGCAGCCATTGAGAGGCA
>JAQGKG010000037.1 GCA_028290245.1 Devosia sp.
GACCATCGCCACCATCGTTGCTCCGTCTGCCCTCAAGGCAGCTGGCGATGCCGGTGAAGAAGAAGTTGCAGAAGGCGAAGCCAAGCCCGTCTAATCCCGGTCGCTTCGTTCTGCTACAGTTTGAGGCGACCTTCGGGTCGCCTCTTTCGTTTCCGGAGTTCTACTGATGAAACTGCTCGTTGGCCTGGGCAATCCGGGCAGCCAGTATGAGGGCAATCGCCACAATATCGGCTTCATGGCGCTCGACGCCATTGCCCGCGAGCATTCCATCACCCAGTTCCGCTCCAAGCATTCAGGCCTCTTGGCCGAAGGCAGTATCGGCGGCGAAAAGGTCATCCTGCTCAAGCCGCAGACCTTCATGAACCGCTCGGGTGACAGCGTGCAGCAGGTCGCCAAATTCTACAAGATCGAGCCAGCCGATATCATCGTGCTGTATGACGAACTCGACCTAGTGGCCGGCAAGGTGCGGGTCAAGGTCGGCGGCGGCAACGGCGGGCACAACGGCCTGCGCTCGATCGATCCGCAGATCGGGCTAGACTACAAGCGCGTCCGCCTCGGGATCGGCCATCCGGGCAAGGAAAACGTCACCCACCATGTACTGGGCGACTTCGCCAAGGCCGACCAAGTCTGGCTCACGCCGCTGCTGGACGGCATCGGCAAGCACATCGGCCTGTTACTCAAAGGCGACGACAGCGGTTTCATGAACAAACTGGCATTGGCGACGAAGCCCGAGACCGAGGAAAAGCCCGCACCCAAGGCCCAGAGCCATATCCGGCAAGCGCGACCGACCGAACCGCAGGCCGAAGTGCCCAAGAGCGGCCCAATGGCCGACATGCTCAAGAAGTTGCTGGGGAAAGAGTAGAGGCCGCGCCCCACCCTCCGCAAACACGATGTCATCCCGGCCTTGAGCCGGGACCCATCCTGAGATTTAGGGACAGCCGCAAGGTGGCCGTTCGAACCATCTTGCGGCTGTGGCATGATCTCAGGCTGGGCCCCGGCTCAAGGCCGGGGTGACACCGAGTGTGTTGACAAATGGGGCTGCGAGGACCCTCAAGCGGCGCTGACGCGCCAGATTGCATCACCCACGTCGTCCACCGCCAGCAGTGCGCCATCCTTGGCCACTGCCACGCCGACTGGGCGGCCGTGCGAGGTTTTTTCGTCCGTGGCGAGGAAGCCGCCGAGAATGTCGATGCCCGTGCCGCTCGGCTTGCCGTCGGCGAAGGGAACGAGGATCACCTTGTAGCCGCTGAGCTTGCTGCGGTTCCACGAGCCGTGCTGGCCAATGACCATGCCGGCAGGCAGGCCAGGCAGCGTGTTCTCCGGCAGCCAGCACAGACCGAGTGAAGCCGTGTGGCCACCCAGCGCATAATCGGGCTGCAACGCGCTGGCGACCAGCGCCGCATCCTGCGGCACGCGATCGTCGACGGTCTGGCCCCAGTAGCAGAACGGCCAGCCATAAAAGCCGCCATCCTTAACGGAGGTGAGGTAATCCGGCGGCGTTTCGTCGCCGAGCCCATCGCGCTCGTTGACCACGGTCCAAAGCTCCCCGGTTTGTGGCTGCCACGCCATGCCGACCGGGTTGCGCAATCCGGTAGCGAACGGACGGTTCTGGCCGGTGACAAGGTCGAGCTCATAGATCGCGGCGCGGCCCTGTTCGGCCTCCATGCCATCATCTGCAATATTGCTGAGCGAACCAATGGCGACATAAATCTTGCTGCCGTCGGCGCTGGCGATGAGATTGCGCGTCCAGTGCCCGCCCGGCTTCATGTCCATCAGCTTGCGGCCCGGCGCCGTGATTTTGGTTTGGCCCGTCTCATAGGGGAAGGCCACGACGGCGTCGGTATTGCCGACATAAAGCGTGTCGCCAATCACCACCATGCCGAATGGCTGGTTGAGATCGGACAGGAACACCTCGCGCACTTCCGGCACGCCATCGCCATCGGCGTCGCGCAGCAGGGTAATCTGATTGGCGCTAGGGCGCGTCGCACCTGCGCGGCTCATCACGCGGTTCATCGCAAAGTCGCGCACATTCTTGGGCGTGCCGGGAATGCCCGCCGATTCTGCGACCAGCACGTCACCATTGGGCAGCACATAGGCCCAGCGAGGGTGCTTGAGATTGAGCGCAAACGGCGTGACCTTGAGGCCCGGCGCCACACTGGGCTTCTCGCCAGCCTTCCAACCCATGGCGGTTGGCATTTTCAGCATGGGAATGGCGCCCTGCGGCTTGGCCTCAGGAATCGACGGTGTGGTGCCGAAGGCCTGAGCAAACGAGCCCATGTGGCGGCCGCGATAATAATACCAGGCAGCACCGGCTGCGATGACCAGAATGGCAAGAACGATAATGACGGTCAAAGCACGCCTCCCAACTTCACTT
The DNA here is from genome assembly GCA_028290245.1 of Devosia sp. GTDB lineage: Bacteria > Pseudomonadota > Alphaproteobacteria > Rhizobiales > Devosiaceae > Devosia. The sequence goes on from JAQGKG010000037.1 coordinate 2,375, forward strand.
GAATGGCAGCGGTAATAGGACGCCCAGCCGCGAACGGCAAGCCGCCCATGCCGCCTCGCGCATTGACATCCGGCCCGATCCGAACCAAGTGGAAGCCAACAGTTTCCGGAGCATCCCCATGGGTTTCAAGATGGGCATCGTCGGCCTGCCGAATGTCGGCAAGTCGACCCTTTTCAATGCGGTTACCCGCACCGCCGCCGCAGCCGCCGCCAATTTTCCGTTCTGCACCATCGAGCCCAACGTGGGTGATGTGCCGGTGCCCGATTTCCGCCTGCAAAAGCTGGCCGAAATTGGCAAGTCGGTCAACATCCTGCCGGCCCGCATGAGCTTTGTCGATATCGCCGGTCTGGTGAAGGGCGCCTCCAAGGGCGAAGGCCTTGGCAACCAGTTCCTCGCCAATATCCGCGAATGCGACGCCATCGCCTATGTGCTGCGCTGCTTTGAAGACGGCAACATCATCCACGTCAACAACAAGGTCGATCCTTTGGCCGATGCCGAAGTGGTCGAAACCGAGTTGATGCTGGCCGACCTCGAAAGCCTCGAGAAGCGCCGCAACGGCGTCGAGAAAAAAGCCAAGGGCAACGACAAGGAAGCCAAGATCACGCTCGAGCTGATCGACCGCGCCCTGGTCCTGCTGCGCGAAGGCACGTCCGCCCGCTTCGTCGAGCGTTCCGCCGAAGACGAAAAGGCCTTCCAGGAGCTGCAGCTTCTGACCAGCAAGCCCGTGCTCTACGTCTGCAACGTCGATGAAGCCTCAGCCGAACACGGCAATGCCATGAGCAAGCTGGTCGAAAAGTATGCCCACGATAACGGCGCCGGCGTCGTCATCATCTCGGCCGAAATCGAAAGCCAGTTGGCCCAGCTTCCCGATGCCGAACAGGCCGAATATCTGGAATCGCTCGGCCTGCATGAAGCCGGCCTTAACCGCCTGATCCGTGAAGCCTATGCCCTCCTCGGCCTGCAGACCTACTTCACGGTCGGCCCCAAGGAAACCCGCGCTTGGACCATTCACAAGGGCGACAAGGCTCCGGCGGCCGCCGGCGTAATCCACTCCGATTTCGAACGCGGCTTCATCCGCGCGCAGACCATCGGCTTCGATGACTTCGTGACGCTGGGCGGTGAAGTCGCCGCCAAGGAAGCCGGCAAAGCCCGAGACGAAGGCAAGGAATACATCGTCAAAGACGGCGACGTAATGCTGTTCAAGTTCAACACTTGAGGTCGGCGGCCTGCGGCCGCAAATTCGCGCCAGTGGCGCGAATTTAGACCTCAAGGCAACGAGGGCTACGCCCGAGTGGCCCAGACGCTCCGCGGACTCGATCCCCTCTGCGCCGGCCTCAAACCACCTGGCACTAGAGCGTTTTTGCCTGCGGTCGGCCCTCACCCCTCGATCGTATCCTTACGCATCTGGCTGGGTGTCATCCCATACGCCTTGCGGAAATGCTCATAAAACTGCGTCTGGCTGACGAAGCCAGCCTGGAAGGCCACGTTGGCGATCGATAGGCTGCCGTCGAACAGCAGTGATCGCGCCCGGATCAAACGCATACGGGTGACGAATTTCTGCACCGAGATATGCATCACCTTGGTGAAGAGGTTGGTGGCATAATTGGGGTGCAGGCCGACCACCCGGGCGATATCCTCGGCGCTGAGTGGGTCTGATATATTCTCCACAATGTGGCGCACCATGCGCACCACATAGCGTACCGGTGACCCGGTGCGGGTGCGTGGGCCGGTCTTTTCCACCCACGCTGGCAGCAGCGTGTCCCAGCCGGTGATGGCGGCGCGGCGGAACATGGTACCGATTTCGGCTCGCACGATATCGGTGCGCAGCGCATTGCCACTGCGATAATCCTGGTGCCACCGCTCCAGCGTTTCGAGACCAATGCAATCGGGATTGAGTTGGATTACGCCCCCGCCCATCAGCGTCTCGGTCAGCAACCCAAGCTGCGGCATTTCGAGGAACGCATCCATCGGCAGGTAGATATTAAGCTGCCGACCCTCAGCAGTTTCGGGGCTAAGCCCGGTAGTTTGGTGCGGAATCCCTGCCCAGAACGCGACGAGCCGCCCTGCCCCCACGGTCGCCGAACCGCCATCGAACATATAATCCATCGTCCCATGCGTCAGCCAGTTGAACTCGATATGGCCGTGGCTATGCGCCTCCGCCATGACCTGCGGCGCAAAAGAGCGGATGCCAAAACGTCCGAAGGCCTTGCCGGACGAATAGAAACTCCGGTCTGAGCGTGGCGTTGGTCGCGGCGCTTTTTCACGCACTCCCGGTCTGGCGGCTGTTTTTTCATCAATCATACTTATCGGTGCAATCTTAGAAAACCGGAATAAGTCTCTATCATTCCGGATTGTATCGACGCTGGCAAGGCGTACCATTTTGACTTGAGCACGGGATGAAGCCGGGAGGGAGTGTCCGGTTTCGGCGTAAAAATGCCGACCCGCTGCCATGGGAGGTTTTATGAAACGACACACGATTGCCCTGGGCGGGGCAGGATTGATGCTGGGCGTCTCGCTGCTAGCGATTCCGGCCCAGGAATTGACCGGCGAACTGCCCGATCCGCCGGCCTTTGCCGCGCAGAGCGAACCCAATTTCGTCAGCGTCGGCGATATTCTCGAATACAAGGCTTTGCCGGAATATCACGAGCCCGATTGGGTGACGCAGAAATATGTCGACGCCGGCACACTTCCACCCGTCAAGGATCGGCTTCCCAAGGAGCCGTTGGTTTTCAAGACCGGCGACATGCCCGATGGCATTGGCGTCTATGGCGATACCCTGCGTCACGTCATCGGCGGCCGGCCGGAAGGCTGGAACTATATCGGCGGCCAGAGCCAGGGCTGGGGCGGCATCGACATCGGCCTGTCCGAATGCCTGACGCGCACCGGCCCACTGTTCGAGGTCAAGGCCGACGAACTCGAGCCTCTGCCCAATCTGGCCAAGAGCTGGGAATGGTCCGAAGATGGCCATGAACTGACCATGCACCTGATCGAGGGCGCAAAATGGTCTGACGGCGACCCCTTCGACGCCGAAGACGTGATGTTCTACTGGAACGACAACGTCCAGGATTCCAACGTCACAGCTGTGCCATCCGGCACGGGCACGCCAGAGCGCTTTGGTGTCAACACCAAGCTTGAGGCACTGGACCCCTACACCATCAAGTGGACCTTCGAAGAGGTTCGCCCGACGCAATACCTCTACGCGATGGCCTATGACTCGTTCTGCCCAGGCCCAAGCCATATCCTCAAGCCCGAGCACCCCAAGTACAACGCCGACAACACCTACGAGCAGTACAAGAACGCTTTCCCGCCCGAATTCATGAACATGCCGGTGATGGGCGCCTGGGTTCCTGTCGAATACCGCCCCGACGACATCATCGTCATGCGCCGCAATGCCTACTACTGGAAGGTCGACGAGGCCGGCAACCAGCTGCCCTATCTGAACGAGTTGCACTATCGCCTGTCGACCTGGGCCGATCGTGACGTTCAGACCGTCGCTGGCTCTGCCGATTTTTCGAACCTTGAACAGGCAGAAAGCTTTGTGGAGTCTCTCAAGCGCTCTGCCGAACCGACCGCCCCTGCCCGTCTGCAGTTTGGCGCCCGCACCATCGGCTATGCGCTGCGGATGAACTTCTCGGCCAACGGCTGGGGTGAACCCGATGCCCGCGGCCAAGCCATCCGCGAACTCAATCGCGACCTCGACTTCCGCAAGGCGGTTTCGATTGCCCTCGATCGTCAGCGCTTGGGCGAATCCCTGGTGCGCGGACCGTTCACCGCCATCTACCCCGGCGGCCTCTATGCCGGCACGACCTACTATGACAAAGCCTCGACCGTGTACTACCCCTACAATATCGACGCGGCCAATGCCCTGCTCGATGGCCTGGGCTTGACCGATACTGATGGCAACGGCATCCGCAATCTGGCGGGCGGCGGCGGTGACGTCGAAATTACCCTGCTGGCCAACACCGACTACGGCACTGATACCAACCTGGCCGAAGGCGTGATTGCGCAACTCGAACCGCTTGGCATCCGGGTGATCGCCAACTTCCAGACCGGCACTGCCCGCGACGATCTGGCCCAATCCGGCCAGTTCGACTGGACTATCGAACGCCAGGGCTCGGAAATGGTCTCGGTGGTGCAGGGCACGACAATGCTGGCGCCAACCGGGCCACGCACCCATCCCTTCCACAAGGCTGGGACGGATGGCACTCTCGACCTGCTGCCCTTCGAGCAGGAACTGGTCGATGCCGTGAACGCATTTATCACCACTAGTGACAATGCCGAACGGGTCGAACTGATGAAGACCTATCAGCACCTCTTCACCGAGAACGTCTACTCGGTCGGCCTAACCCAGTATCCGGGTGCGCTGATCGTCAACAAGCGCTTTGCCAATATCCCGGCCGGCGCCCCGATCTTCATGTTCAACTGGGCCGAAGACAACATCATGCGCGAGCGTGTCTTCGTGCCAGCCGACAAGCAGGCTGACTTCGAGCTGCACCCCGAGACGCTTCCGGGCGCTCCCGGCGGCGCTGGCCCGGTCTGATCACCTAGCCTCGTCATGAACTCCGGCAGGGGGATCCATCCCCCTGCCACCAACTGAAAGGCTTGCGGCCATGCTTAAATTTGTGACCTTCCGCCTCCTCGGGGCGATCCCCCTCCTGCTCCTGCTCAGCATCGTGACGTTCGCCATCATCCAGGCGCCTCCCGGCGACTACGGCGACTACATCCGCGCAATGGCCGTCAACCAGGGCGGGGCGACCTTCGAACAAGCCGAAATCCAGGCCAATCTCTACCGCGAGGCCAACGGCCTCAACGATCCGATGCTGGTGCAGTATTTTCGCTGGATCACCGGCATCCTGACCCGCTTCGATTTCGGACATTCATTTTATTACAACAAGGACGTCGGCCAGGTCATTTCCGAGCGCCTGCCTGCCACCATCATCCTGGCGCTAGTGTGCCACCTGCTTGCCTCCCTGCTCGGCATCGGCCTCGGCATCATCGCCGCGACCCGGCAGTATTCATGGGTCGACACCGGCCTCGGCATCATCTCGTTCCTCGGCATGACGATCCCGCGATTTCTCCTCGCCATCATCATTCTATACGTCCTGGTGTTCCGCATGAACGTCAGCGAGGTGGGCATGTTCTTTTCCGCCCGTTTTGGCGGCGCGCCCTGGAGCTGGGACAAGTTCGTCAACCTGATGACCCATATCTGGCCGGTCATCTTCATCGCGACTTTTGGCGGCCTCGCCTACAATATGCGCGTCATGCGGGCCAATCTGCTCGACGTGCTCAACAGCCAATATGTCGAGACGGCCCGCGCCAAGGGGCTGCCCGAGAGCGCGGTGATCATGAAGCATGCCGTGCCCAACGCGCTGCATCCGCTGATCGCCTACCAGGGCGTCGTACTGCCTTACATGCTAACCGGTGAAATCGAGGTTGCCATCGTGTTTGGCCTCGCGACGGTTGGCCCCGCCATCGTGGGCTCCATGGGCGTTGGCGACGTCTATGTCACCGCCAGCTTCATGCTGGTTCTCGCTGCCACGCTGATCATCGGCAACATCATTTCCGACGTCCTGCTGGTCGCGCTCGATCCGCGCGTTCGTCTAGGGGGAGGCGCAGAATGAGCACCGTGGATACACGCTCCTCGATACCGCTGCCCACCGATGTCGGCGGCGGACCCGCACCAACACCAGCGGAAGAGGCGGCAGGCCCCGGGCCCGTAGTCACGCGCTTTAGCGGCGGCGGCACCGGCAACGAAACCTATGCGACCCTCGTATGGCGCCGCTTCAAGCGTTCGCCGATGGGCATGATCGGGCTGATCCTCGTCTCGCTGATGCTTGTGGTTTCGATCTTTGCCGACTTCTTCGCGCCGATGGACCCCAAGCAGGCCAACCTGCCCTTCGCGCCCCCTGACGTGGTGGCATTCGAGGACGCGGCGGGTAATTTCAGCCTCCTGCCTTACGTCTATCCGATTGGCGACACCGGCGAGTTCGACCCCGTCACCTTCCAGCCGCTGACGGGTCTGGTGAAGGATAATCCCACCCCGACCGGCTTTTTCGTCGAGGGCTATGCCTATAAGTTCCTGTGGTTCATTCCGTCCAATATACACTTCTTCGGCGCTGTGGACGGCCGCCCCATGCAACTGCTCGGCACGGACAAGTTCGGCCGCGACATTCTCTCGCGCGGTATCATCGGCTCGCGCATCTCGCTGATGATCGCCCTCGCTGTGGTGACTCTGACCACCATCGTCGGCACGCTGGTAGGCATCACCTCCGGCTACATTGGTGGTGCTTTCGACAGCTGGGTGCAGCGCTTCGTCGACTTCGTCCTGGCCTTCCCGCAACTGCCGCTTTACCTGGCCCTGACCTCGCTCATACCGGTGACCGCACCCTCCAATGTGTTCCTGACCTTCGTGATTTTCGTCATGGCCGTGCTCGGCTGGGCGCAACTGAGCCGCGAGGTGCGATCGAAAACCCTGTCGCTGGCGCGCATCGAGTATGTCAGGGCCGCCATCGCGGTAGGCGCCACCGATAGTCGCATCATCACCCGGCATATATTGCCCAACGTCTTGAGCCACATCATCGTGTCGGTCACGTTGGCTATTCCAAGCGTCGTGCTGCTCGAGAGCTTTCTTGGTTTCCTCGGCTTTGCCGTGAAACCGCCGCTGATCTCCTGGGGCCTGATGCTGCAGGATACCGGCACCTTCTCGGTGATCGGTTCCTACCCCTGGATCCTGTCGCCCGTCATCTTCGTGCTGGTCACCGTCTTCGCGTTCAACGCGCTGGGCGATGGGCTGCGCGACGCCATCGACCCGTATTGAGTGAGGCAGGACATGACCGAACCTAGTTACAAGCCTGTGTCCGACGTCCGCCACGACCTGGGTAGCCACGGCCGCGAACTGATCCTCGATGCCCGCAATATCGGGGTCGACTTCAAGGTCGAGGGTGGCACGGTCAACGCAGTGCGCGACGTTTCCTTCCAGCTGCATCGCGGCGAGACGATTGCCATGGTCGGGGAATCCGGGTCGGGCAAGTCGGTGACCGCCCGCGCCTTGATGAAACTACTGACCAAGCGGGCCACCATCCTGCCGAAAACGCAGATCACGCTGAGCGGCAAGAACGTCGTCACCATGCCCGACCGCGATATGCGCAAGCTGCGCGGCAACGACAGTGCGATGATCTTCCAGGAGCCGATGAGCTCGCTGAACCCGGTCTATACGATCGGCCAGCAGATCTGCGAGGTCATCCAGCTGCACAACCGCATGAGTCGCAAGGCGGCGATGGACAAGGCCGAGGCGCTGCTGACCGAGGTGCAGATTCCCGAGCCAAAGGCCCGCCTGAACAATTATCCGCACCAGCTTTCGGGCGGGCAGCGCCAGCGCGTCATGATCGCCATGGCACTGGCGAACCGCCCCGACGTGCTGATTGCCGACGAGCCGACCACGGCGCTCGACGTCACCGTGCAGGCGCAAATTCTAAACCTGATCAAGGATCTCAAGGACAAATACGGCATGGCGGTGATCCTGATCACCCATGACCTAACCGTGGTTCGCCAGTTCAGCGAATATGTCTATGTGATGCAGAATGGCAGGGTGCAGGAGCACAACTCAACCGAGGCGCTGTTCGCCAACCCGACCCACGCCTACACCAAACACCTGCTGGCCTCCGAGCCCAAGGGCACTGCCCTGCCGCTCGATGATGGACCGCATGAGACGGTGCTGGAAGGCAAGGAGGTCAAGGTCAGCTTCACCCTCAAGCGCGGCGGCTTCTTCAAGCCGGACTTCTTCGAGCTCAAGGCTGTCGACAATCTCGATATCAAGCTGATGCGCCACGAAACCCTCGGCATCGTCGGGGAAAGCGGCTCCGGCAAGACCACCTTTGGCCAAGCCTTAATCCGGCTGATCAGCAACCAGGGTGGCGAAATCCTGTTCGACTGCGAGCGCATCGACAACAAGGACCGCGCCGCGATGCGACCGCTGCGCAGCCGGATGCAGATCGTGTTCCAGGACCCGTTCTCCAGCCTCAATCCGCGCATGTCGATCCGCCAGATCATCGAGGAAGGCCTGATCGTCAACAATATCGGCGTCAACCGCGCCGAGCGCGGCGATCGCGTCCGCCAGGCGCTGCAGGATGCCGGCATGCCCGACACCGTCCTCAACCGCTTTCCGCATGAGTTTTCCGGCGGCCAGCGCCAGCGCATCGCCATCGCACGGGCTATCGCGCTGGAGCCGGAATTCATTCTGCTCGACGAGCCGACCTCGGCACTCGACCTTTCGGTGCAGTCCCAGATCATCGACCTGCTGCGCAAGCTGCAGGACGAAAAGGGCCTGTCCTACCTCTTCATCAGCCACGATCTCAAAGTCGTGCGCGCCCTCTGTCACCGGGTCATGGTCATGCAATATGGCAAGATTGTCGAGCAGGGGCCGGTCGCCGATGTCCTCACCAATCCTCAAACCGAATATACGCGCCGCCTTGTCCGCGCCGCGTTCGAAATAGCCGCTTAGGAGCATTCGACTATGGCAAATCCAAAGATTACTTTCATCGGCGCCGGCTCGGCTGTGTTCATGAAGAACATCGTCGGCGACATCCTGCAGCGCCCGGCCCTCGCCGGCGCCACCGTGCGGCTGATGGACATCAACCCGACCCGTCTCGAAGAGAGCGAAGTCATCGCCCGCAAGCTGATTTCGACCCTCGGCGTGAAGGCCAAGGTGGAGACCTATTCCAACCAGCGCCAGGCGCTGGACGGCACCAATTTCGTCGTCGTCTGCTTCCAGATCGGCGGCTACGAGCCCTCTACGGTGATCGATTTCGACGTGCCGAAAAAGTACAACCTGCGCCAGACCATTGCCGATACGCTGGGCGTCGGCGGCATCATGCGCGGCCTGCGCACCGTGCCGCATCTATGGAGCATCTGCGAGGACATGCTGCAGGTGGCCCCCGACGCGATCATGCTGCAATACGTCAATCCGATGGCCATCAACACCTGGGCCATCGCCGAGAAATACCCGACGATCAAGCAGGTCGGCCTATGCCACTCGGTGCAGGGCACGGCGATGGAACTGGCCGAGGACCTTGATATTCCCTACGAGGAAATCCGCTATCGCTCCGCCGGCATCAACCACATGGCGTTTTTCCTCAAGTTCGAGCATCGCCAGAAGGACGGCTCATACAAGGACCTCTATCCCGCGATGCTGGCCGGTTACGCCTCCGGTAAGGCGCCAAAGCCGAGCAAGTGGAACCCGCGCCAGAACAACAAGGTGCGCTACGAAATGCTCACCCGTCTTGGCTATTTCGTCACCGAAAGCTCGGAGCATTTTGCGGAGTACTCGCCGTATTTCATCAAGGAAGGACGCGAGTACCTGATCGCGAAATTCGGCGTGCCGCTGGATGAATATCCTAAGCGCTGCATCGAGCAGATCGCCAAATGGAAGAAGACCTCGGCAGACTACAGGAAGGCCGACCGCATAGAGGTCAAGCAGTCCAAGGAATACGCCTCGTCCATCGTCAATTCGGTGTGGACCGGCGAGCCGTCGGTGATCTACGGCAACCTGCGCAACAACGGCATAATTTCCAACCTGCCCAATAAAGCCGCCGTCGAAGTCCCCTGCCTAGTCGATGACAACGGCATTCAGCCCACCTTCATCGGCGACCTGCCGCCGCAGCTGACCGCGCTGATCCGCACCAATATCAACGTGCAGGAACTGACCGTGGCGGCGCTGATGACGGAAAATCGCGAGCACATCTACCACGCCGCGATGATGGACCCCCATACCGCCGCCGAGCTGGATCTGGAGCAAATCTGGAACCTCGTCGACGACCTCACCGAGGCCCACGGCAACATGTTGCCGCAATGGGCCCGCGGCTCCCGGAAGCAGCGCGTCGCTTAGCGGCAAAATACCTCCCCGCTGCTTCCAAACAACGGCCCCGACG
>JAQGKG010000357.1 GCA_028290245.1 Devosia sp.
ATCCTGGCCGGCATCTGCGACCTCAGCATCACCAATACCTATTACATGGGCGTGATGCTGAACAACGACGCCGAGCCGGAGCAGAAGGAATGGGCCGCATCGGCGCGCATCATTTATCCCGACGCTGAAGGCGCTGGCACACAGGTGAACGTGGCCGGTGGTTTCATCGCCAAGCATGCGCCGAATGCCGACAACGCCAATGCGTTGATCGCCTTCCTGCTGTCGGATGAAGCACAGGCGATCTATGCCGACACCAACTATGAGTTTCCGGTGGTTGCATCGGTGGCTCCGGCTGAGCTGACCCAGTCATGGGGCACGCTGAAGGCCGCGACCACGCCGCTGGTGGAAGTTGCGGCGCATCGGGCCGAGGCTGCGGCGCTGGTCGATGAGCTCAAGTTCAATGAGGGTGCGCAGAAGTAAGTCTGCAGCCTGTCGAATTTGGAGGGCCGGCGAACACTCCGCCGGCCTTTTCGTTTCGCAAAGGTGATGGGCGATGTCAGCTTGACAGGTTTGGCGAGCGGTCGCACAACGCTTGGCATCTTTGGAGAGTAGTCATGGCAGGTTGGCGTGGGATTGGCTGTGTGGCGGCGTTGCTGACACTGGCGGGGCCGGCGCTGGCGCAGAGCGATGCGGTCAATGTTTATACCTATCGCGAGCCGGGGCTGATCCAGCCGCTGCTGGACGTTTTTACCGCAGAGACCGGCATCAAGACCAATGTGCTGTTTGCGACGGACGGGCTGATCGAGCGCGTGGCGGCAGAGGGTGAACTGTCGCCGGCCGATGTGATCATCACCGTCGACATCGGCAACCTGGCCAATGCCAAGGAAATCAGTATCACGCAGCCGATTTCAGCCGAGGCGCTGGCGCGCGTGCCGGACCAGTATCATGACCCGGACGTGCAATGGGTGGCGCTGTCGCTGCGGGCGCGGGTGTTTTACGCCTCGGTCGACCGGGTCACACAAACTGCGCTGACCTATGAGGATATCGCCGGGCCCGAATGGAAGGGCCGGCTGTGCACGCGCTCGGGGCTGCATGCCTATAATATCGGGCTGATCGCGACGCGGATTTCACACTGGGGTGTGGACAAGACGCGCGACTGGCTGATCGGGGTGCGTTATAATCTGATCCACGCGCAGACCGGGGCAGACCGCGATCAGGTCAAGCAGATCTTTGACGGGACCTGCGACCTAGCAATCGGCAATACCTATTACATGGGCCTGATGCTGACCAATGATGCCGAGCCGGAGCAGAAGACCTGGGCCGCTTCGGCGCGGATCATTTATCCCGATGCGACGGGCGACGGGACGCAGGTGAACCTGTCGGGTGCCGTGGTGGCGAAGTATGCGCCGAACAAGGCGAACGCTGACAAGCTGGTAGATTTCCTGCTGTCGGACGAGGCCCAGCATCTTTATGCCAGCGGCAATTATGAGTTTCCAGTGGTTGCAGGTGTGGCGCCGTCGGAGCTGGTGGCAAGCTGGGGCGCGCTGAACGCCGATACGACGCCGATGGTCGAGATCGCGTCGCATCGCAAGGAAGCGGCGGCGCTGGTCGACGAGATCAAGTTCGACGAAGGCCCGCAGAACTAGGTGGCGGGTTTTACGCGCTTGAAGGGCCTGCCAGTCGCGGCGCTGCTGCTGGTGGCACTGGCAGGGCTGCCGATCGGCTGGCTGTTGTGGTCTGCGCTTATGGCGCTTGGCACGGGCAGCAACGGGCTGGCGGCGACGATGCTGCCGACGGCGCTGCGCGATACCGGGCAGTTGATGCTGCTGGTCGGGCTGGTGACCGGCGCGGTCGGGCTGGTCGCGGCGTGGCTGGTGACGCATTACGAGTTTCCGCTGCGGCGGCTGTTCGACTGGGCGCTGGTGGTGCCGCTGGCGGTGCCGACCTATCTGGCGGCTTATTCCTATGTGGAATTTCTCGATTTTACCGGGCCGCTGCAGACGGCGCTGCGCAGTGTGAATGGCGCGACGTCGCTGAAGGATTACTGGTTTCCCAATATCCGGAGCGACTGGGGCGCCGTGCTGGTGCTGTCCAGCGTGCTGTATCCATACGTTTATGTTCCCTGCCGGGCGTTTTTCCTGATGCAGTCCGCCAGCCTCAATATCGCGGCGCGGACGCTGGGTGCCGGCGGGATGCGGACGTTTTTCACGGTGACCTTGCCGCTCTCGCGGCCGGCGCTGGTGGTGGGGGTGACGTTGGCCATGATGGAGGTGGTGAACGACCTCGGCGCGGTGCAGTATTTCGGCATCAATGCGATCACCGCGATCATCTATTCGACCTGGATCAACCGTTCGGATTTTGGCGGCGCGGCGCAACTGGCGGTGACGGTGGTGCTCGTGATCGGGCTGCTGATCATGGCGGAACAGCGCGCGCGGCGGGACCGGGTGTATCTGGCCAGCCGCGACAATAGGGTGCCACCGGCGCGGGAAATTTTGGCGGGCGGGCGGCGTTGGGCGGCATTCGGTTTTTGTCTGGCGCTGTTGGCGCTGGGGTTCGGCATTCCGGTGGGGCAGTTGACCTATTCGGCGTTCCGCGTGGTGCTGCCTGAGACCATCGCCATGACGCTGACGGCGCTGGTGCCGACGGTGACCTTGGCGGGGCTTGGTGCGGCTATCACTGTGATCCTGGGGCTTGTGGCGGCCAAACTGGCGCGGCGCGGGTCGGTTAGCGGCGGGGCAATCCGGCTGGCGACGCTGGGCTATGCCATACCCGGCACGGTGCTGGCGCTGGGGCTGTTGCAGCCGCTCGGGCAGGCTGATTTGTGGTTCAACCGCATGACCATGGCGCTGTGGGATTGGCGGCCGGGGCTGATCCTGAGCGGGTCGATGGCGGCGCTGCTGTATGTGTATTCGATTAGGTTTCTCGCGGTCAGCCATTCAACCCTGGATGCGGCGATGAAGAAGCGTGGCGAGTCGATGCTGCAGGCCGGGCGGGTGCTGGGCGAGAGCGGGCTGGGGCTGCTGTTCAAGATCGATTTGCCGACCTTGATGCCGGCGAGCCTGAGCGCCGCCACGCTGGTGTTTGTCGAAATCGTCAAGGAGTTGCCGGCGACGCTGCTGCTGCGGCCGCTAGGAATCGATACGTTGGCGACGCTGGTGTATAGCCGGGCGAATGTCGGACTTTTTGCGCAGGCGGCACTGCCCGCACTGTGCATCGTGCTGGCGGGGCTGATCCCGGTCATTCTTGCTACGCGGCTGGGGGATCGTAGGAAAGTATAACAGCTCGACGTGCTGCCATGTTAGTTGGCGCCTTATATGTTGGCACCAAGGCGCGAGAACGCGCAGCGTGGGGTAGATAATGAACAAGATCACCAAGGCAATCGGACTGGCGCTGGCACTCAGCACGGCGATGGCCGGCATGGCCATGGCGCAGTCCACCGAAGTGCGAATGGGCGTGGCGCTGGAGCCACCGGCACTGGACCCGACGGCAGGCGCTGCCGAAGCCATCGACATCGTGGTGTATCAGAACATTTTCGAGGGCTTGACCCGTATCGACCAGACCGGTGCGGTGCAGCCGGGCCTAGCCGAGAGCTGGACCATTTCGGATGACGGGCTGACCTACACCTTCAAGCTGCACGATGGTGTTACTT
>JAQGKG010000382.1 GCA_028290245.1 Devosia sp.
TGCAGCCGCCTCACGAGCAAGTCACTTGCGCATCATCAGTCCCTGGCCCTCAGGACCCCCCTGAACCGAGGGATCGATTTGAGGGGATTTCTGATTATTCAGATAGCACGCATGTTTCCGCAAGAGCTTTGAGCGGAGAGAACGGCGATGATCGTTTCAATACAAACATTCGAGCATCGGGCCTATTCAGATGTGATCTTGCAAATGTTTCAAGCACGCAAAAAGGTGTTTTTCGATACATTGCAGTGGGATGTCTCGGTTCAAGGTGAATGTGAACGGGACCAGTATGACGAGATGGATCCTGTGTACCTCGTCTGGTGCGACCAGGGGCGGTCCCGCCATTACGGCAGCATGAGACTGATGCCGACGACAGGGCCGACGCTTCTTCACGACGTCTTCAGGTGCACTTTCCCTGATGCAGCCAGTTTGGCTGCCCCTGGCATATGGGAAGGCACACGCATGTGCCTCGACGAGGCGGCATTAGCGGCCGACTACCCTCAGATTGCTCCGGGTCGGGCGTTCAGCCTTCTGCTGGTCGCGCTATGCGAATTTGCATTGGAACACGGTATACATACCCTGGTTTCAAATTATGAACCGCACGTCAAACGGCTCTACTCCCGAGCGGGGGCGCGTGTTCATGAGCTGGGGCGCGCAGAAGGCTTCGGGCGATCGCCGGTGTGTTGCGGCGCATTCGAAATCTCGCTGGATGTGCTGACGACGATGCGAGAAAAGCTGGCTGTTGCGGGACCAATTTATCGAAGGCCAGGAAAAGCTCCTCCCGCTATATCGACATTTTGCGCCGCTTAAGCGGGCTTGGGTGCTGCATGGCTGTCCGCCTCGCGTCTATTGCGGTTGGTCGCCTTCCAAACCCGGTGTCGATCACTACTAATGACGCGGGATAAGATTGGGCTCGTCACATGGCATCGATCATAATCGCTTCCACTGACGTAGATTACTATTTGCTGCTTTCGCACATCCTGGCGGAGGCTGGGTTTACGGTCCTATTGGCGTCGGGCGTGGAAGAAATTATCCATATCAGCCATGAGGCCAATCCGATCGCCATCCTTCTCGACTGTCGTTCGGGCGACAGCCTCGCTATCGATGCCTGCCTTGATCTCAAGCGTGATGCTACGACTTTCGGAATTCCGACAGTGGCGTTGATCGGTCCTGGGGCCGAACAGCAATATCTGAGCCTGATGAAAGCGGGGATAGATGAAAGCTTCGTGCGTCCAATTACTCCACGCAAACTCATAGGCTTTTTTGAGAGGCTCGCGGGGCGGATGGCCAGCCGCAGCGATAAGGACGGCAGGGCGGCGCTCGTCTACGTAGACATCGAGATTGACCTCGATGCACATCGTGTCTCACGCAATGGTCGACCAATTCATCTGGGTCCAATCGAATTTCGGATGCTTCGACATCTGATCGAACATGCCGGGCAGGTTTGTTCGCGCGACGCCCTGGTCGAGGCGGCATGGCAACAGGGGCGGTATGTTGATCGGCGGACGGTCAATGTGCACATCGGCCGGCTTCGACATGTCTTGGGGGAAAGCGGCGGTGACATCATTCGCACGGTACGCTCTGCCGGCTACATTCTCGATCCGCCCGTCCAGCCGTCGCGCGATTAGTACCACATCCGGTAGGGGCACTGAATTGGATTTGATCATTACCAACACGGCCATAATTACGGGCGATGGAACCACACTCCATCCCACCGGCCAGATCGGTATTGCCAACGGTCAAATCGCGGCGATATCAGTCGGGCAAGAGCAATTGTCGATGCCCGGCATTCCGATGCTTGACGCAGGTGGCGCGACCAGCTTTCCAGGCGTCATCAACGGCCACGCCCATGGGTGCATACATGGACCGGCAATGCCCAGCGGCTCAAAGCCGTTGCTCCCTTCCGACGTCAGCTACTTTCGAAATCGACATTTGCTTGGTGGAACCACAACTCTTTTGAACGTTTGCGGCCTATCGTTGCCGCATGAAGTCGACGGCGGTCGGCAGGCCTCGCATCCGCTTCGGATATTTGTCACGACTGCACATACAGCTCACTCCGTCAGTGCGGCTCTCGACCTCGATGGCAGCGGCCTGGGACAGCGCCACCTGACGGCAACGGTCGAAGAGGCTATCGAGAGCGGTGCGGTCGCGCTTGGAGAAGGAGGAGGAGGCCAGACCCTGGGTGGGGGCGCACAGGACTACCGGTTCTTGCCTCAAGCCATTCTAAAGACAACCGACATTTTGATTGAAGCTCGCGATGCGAGGCGTCTCAAAGAACTCTTGCTCGGCCGCACCCTTAAAGACCCAACGTTTCCGCTGGATACGCAATTCATCGCATTGTGCGATGAACTTGGTCGCCTCCGCCGGTCGACCGCTGAAACCGTAGCAAAGACCATCGCCGGGTCGGTCATGAAACCGGTCCGAAATGCACTCCTTGGTCTCGCGGAATTGGCAGAGGCATCCGCGCGGACTGGCCTAACGGCAATCCTTCATAACGCCGTGCCGTCTGCGGAACACATCCTGGGTCTGGCAAGAGCTATGCCATCTGCGCGTCTGATCGCCGCGCATTGCAATCATCCTTCGTTTACGCCGGAAGAGGCTGTTGTAACTGCAAGGCTGTTGCGCGACGCCGGGGTTTTGATCGATGTCAGCACACTCGATTGCATCTCCACCCATTGGCGCAATACTGCCGAGAACCTGGACGCCTTGATCAGCGAGGGTTTGGTCGACACGCTTTCAACCGACTTTGCTGGCGGCCACTGGGACGGAATTTTGGAGGCAGTGCACCGCATGATCGTTTCGGGGCAGTTGTCGGCACCAAAGGCAGTCGCACTGGCGACCGGAAATGTGGCTTCCGTGTTTGGGGCGTTCCACAATGCAGGACGCCTGGAAGTTGGAAAGCGAGCCGATATTACGATTGCTGATAGTCTGAATGTAAGCCGAGTGCGCCATGTGATCATAGGCGGCAGACCCGTGGTTCAAGACGGCGTTATCATTAGCACAGCGCAGCACAACGATCCGGTTCATCGCAAACCTGAGTTGCCGGTATGACCCTCAATTGATTAAGGGCGTTTGGGCGAGGGTGAGCTGCAGCTTATCCAGATCGCATTGATCGGGCTCAGTGGCGTCCAGCAAACGTTGGCACTGAACATCCGAAATTCGACCGTTGGCCAAGTCACGAAACTTGCGCCGAACGTCTTGACCCGAGAGATCGGCTGGACCAATGGGGCGCAAAGTCTCCAGGGCATCTCCGGCCTTGCGGATAACGCGCACCCTGGCGAGCGTGTCACGCGGAAAGCGTTGGTCAATCGTCGGGCACACTTCCAAATCAATCCGAGCGGCCAACGTTGGGATGCGATCGTCGCCCAAAAGATCTTGGGTAATCGGGGACAAGGCCTCGGGGCCACGAAGCACCAACGCCGCCAGGCAAAATGGCAGACTGTATTGCGCCTCTACGAGGTTATCTGGCGCGAGCTTATTGGCAAGGCGCAGCGCCCAAGCAAAGGTCGCGACCTCGATTCGAGAAATGCTATCGGTCTCCAGAGTGACGTTTTCCATCAGGGATCGATAGGCATCGAGTGCAGGGTGGATATAGCGACAACATGCATATCGCTTAAAGTAGGTTTCCAGGATCAGAGTGGGATTGAGCGCGTCGCCGATTGGCGGGCGATAGTCATAATGGGATTTGTGGTCCAGCAGATCTTTTGGCCCGGTAAATTTCTCGCGCGATAGATCGATTGCCATCAGAGCCTGTACCGTGCTGATCGGGATGCCCTCCTTTGCCCAATTGCCGGTTTGCCGCGCGCAACCGGAGCTGCCATTGGCTTGCTGGTTGGGCGCCCAAACACCTGCAATGGCCAGAGCGTTAGAAAGTTGGTCGCTATTGAGCCCAGCCAGTCGGCCACAGGCCGCAACCACGCCCAGGCCCACCCACCGTCCGGACTGATAAGTTTGGGCTTTCTCATACTGCTGGGCAGCGGACGACCTGATCGCGACTTCGTATCCAATCGCAATGGCCGTAAGGATTTGAGGAGTTGAAGGCTGCGTCCGGGAAGCTTGAGCCAGCACTGCCGGGACAATCGCGGAACCTGGATGCCCTCGCGCCATGCGATGTCCGTCGTCGAAATCGAGAGAGGATGCCGCCACGGCATTGCACCAGCTAGCGCCGACCACACTTAATCGGCGTAGAGTAAACCAGACCGGCGCATCACCATTCGCGAAGGTCGAATAAGCCAACTGTCGTGCTGATATGGCCGGCTGTGCAGAAACGCCGGCGAGGCAGGACGCTACATTGTCGAGCACACAGTCGATCGCCTTTGAGACAACAGCAGCAGACATTGCCTCGGTGGGGTATTGGAGGATCTGGGCTGCCAGACGTTCCGTAAGATACTGAGCCTCACTCATGGGTGACAGTGCTACTGCCTGGGGACCGGCCCACCTGAAGCCGGGATAAAGATGCTGCTACAAAGGCTTCAAAAATGTACTCTGCTACGTAGAGGTCGAGACTGGGTAACCCAACACAGGTGATATGCGTCGGACCGCGGCTCGGCGTACGCCCGACGACATGTCCGGCAAAATCGCGCACACCGAGCGTCTGTCCTTCAGTTTCCAACGTTGAACCGCGTCGGGAGAAGTAGAGCGCAATCGACTGTGAATTGCGGGCGCTGACCATAGCTAAATCGTCACAGACGACTATCCCATTTTGCAGGACATGGGTCAGATACTCGACAGGCGTTTCGTCACCACCGAGATGGAGGACAACCGCCTCTGGAGCCACTTCGTGCGCCGCAAAGACCGGGGATTTTGCATTTGAAGCAGTTATGATGAAGTCGGCCTGTAACAGGTTAGCGTTATCGGTCACAGGGACGATCGGAGCCGTAATCTGCGGCAGTGAATGAGCAAATGCTTCAGCGGTCTGACGAGATCGCGTTCTGACCCACAATATTTCCAGTCGGGCGCCTAGCACGGCTCCAAGTGCCAAACCGATACTGCGCGCAATCGGGCCCCCGCCAAAGAGAAAGACTTTGATAGTTTTGCGTTCGGCGAGCACAGACTCGGCGACCACGCTGGCATAGGTTGCGGTGCGTGCTGCCGAGATATCCGTGCCTTCGAGAAAGCATACTGGACGCATGGTGAACTTATCTAAAAGCAGGATCGTCGAGAATGAGCGCTCAAGGCCGAAATGCCGGTTTGCCGCGTTGGCGCCGACGATTTTGACGCTCGCTAGCCTGGGACCGATCGATGATAGGGCAGACAGCTTCCACCCAAGGCGTTCGTCACCGAATTGATCGCGGAGCGCGGCATAACTGGCTGACGCCCATAGCTCGGTTTCGCTGGGAAGAAGAACCGACTTCTTGCCTATGCTCAAACCGGCCCGAAGGTCTTTCCACATCTGGACGGCGCGATCATGAAGCACTTTCGGATCGAGCTCGATGCCGGATTGCGCTAGATCGGCCGACGATATCAGTAGAGGGGGAAAGGCAAATCTATCGCGTTCCAATGCTTCACTCCTCGCAGGTGCCACCTATCGAGGATGCATTGATTAGCCGGTTGGAAAAAGCCAAGGTTAGGGCAAATCAGCGGAGACGGTGACAACCGCTTTTTCACCCGCTAACGAACTTTTTTACCAGACAGCGTCGGCCGTTCACTAGTGATTACAAAATGCTCCCGATCGGCGCGCGTCTGCAATGATGTCGTTACTCTCGCAAAACCGCTGGCCGGTCTCAAGGTGGCGAAAGGGAAGGCGTTTCGGCAAGGTGACAGCCGCCGCAGTTGGAAAGCACCTGGCGATGCGACGCCATCGGGATAAGCTTACGAACCCTCTCGATCTCTGCAGTTTGCAGGTTGGCCAAGGTAAACCCGACACCATCCGATGCCCTGGCGATAACCTTTCCCCATGGGTCGCATACAAGGGAGTTGCCAAAACAGCTCCGCGGCGCTCCATCGGCGGATGGATAGGAACCCCACTGGCCACAAGCGACGAAATAGGCTTGAAATTCTATAGCGCGCGAACGGCAGAGCACATCCCAGTGATCCTGGCCGGTTTCCATAGTGAAGGCCGCAGGCAGGATCACGACGTCGACACGACGGCGCGCAAGCTCCCAAAACAGGTTTGAGAAGCGCAAATCGTAACAGATAGCGCATCCGATCCGAAGGCCGCAATGCTCGTAGACAAGCAAGCGGGACCCAGCTTTGACGGTCTCGGATTCCCCATAGCTGCGACCGGAAGGGGTCGTGATGTCGAAGAGATGGATTTTTCGGTAGCGGCCCACTTCCGCGCCGCAAGCGTCGAATACCACGGTCGTATTGTAAATCTTATCGTCGCCGTCGATGCGCTCCAACATGCTTCCTGCATGCACCCATGTGCGATGCTTTGCAGCAAAATCAGCTATTGCGCGATAGGCTTCGCCGTCAGGCAAGTTGTCGGCTGCGAGAAGCTTTTGTTGGGCGGTACCACCTGACCAGTCGAAATGTTCCGGCAGGACAATAAGATCCGGCTGGGAAGCATCGACGGCCTGTTTCATGAGGTCGGTTGCCTGTCGCAAATTGTGGGCGCGATCAGGCTGGGAATTCATCTGGATCATTGCCAGTTTCATTGGCTGTTCTCGCGATCGAAATCGAAAATTGAATGGCCGGTCAGGAGATGTTGCCGTACGGCGAGCGATCGCTGCTGGCGCAATTTCGCCAAAACGGCGACTTCGTGCATGCGAGCGGGATCGGCGACGTATATGCCACTGTCATCTGCGAGAACGCAGTAACCTGACATGACTACAGTTCCACCGCAGGAGATCGGGAAATTGACCTCACCCCCAAGTTGGGTGTGTCGCGACGTTGTTTTCGCAGCGACGCCACGGCACCAAACGGGCAGACCATTGCTGGCGATTTCCGTCGGATCTGTGCAGGGACCATCAACGATAATGGCGGAAGCACCTTTGGCCTTGGCCGCCGTCGTGACGCCTCCTCCAACGCAGGCAAGGTCGTCGTGGTCAACCCTGGAAATGACCAAGACATCCCCGGGCTCGAGCGTGTCGATCGCCATGTAGATGACACACCCGTCTCGACCTGGGGCGGCTACGGTGATGGCCCTGCCCATGGCCCGAGCGGGAAATACCGGGCGGACACCCGCAGTGATGAAGCCGGAAGACTCGAAGTGACCAATCGTGGCTGTTTCGATATCCGCAAGCAAAGCAAGGAGGTCTTGGTCCAGCGCTCCAGGGGGAGGCGCCGTCCGGTACATTGTTGGCATTTTCAAATTCCGCCTGCTTGGGGGCTTAGACTGGCCGTTCGCCGGCAGTTGTGGTGCGGTGCATGATCCGGATCGAGTTGGGATCGAAGGAGTCACGCCGGTGCATAGTGCAGCGGTTGTCCCACATCATGATGTCGCCGGCATTCCACTGCTGAACAAATACGTCTTCGGTGTTGGTCGTATGCTCCCAAAGCTGGGCGATGAGGTCGGCGCTCTCGCCCAGGGGCATTCCGACGATCCATGCACCATCCGCAGTGCCGCCGAGATAGAGGGCATCACGACCCGTTTCGCCATGCGTCCGAACCAGCGGATGCACCATGCCGACCCATTCTCGGAAGTCCTCTGACGTCGGCTTGCTCCTGCCCAAGCGCAACTTGCCGGTTTTGTCGTACGTGCTTTGGAAGAAAATCTGGCGTTTGGCCACAACGTCGCGGAGATGTTTCGGGAGCGTGTCATAGGCTTGATAGGTGGAGAGAAAGTAGGTGTCGCCCCCGGTTTCAGGCACCTGCACCGCCCGCAGAATTGCACCGGCTGGCGGCTTTTCGTAGAACCATGTGTCGGTGTGCCAGGTGGCTTCGCTGTTACCCATTGCACCGCTGGGACGGCCATCTTTCATAGCGTTGCTGATGACCAGGATTTCAGGGTGTGTGGGATGTCCACCTTCCTGGAGCTGTTTAGGGTGAATGACGAACTCGCCAAAGTGGGTTGAAAAATCGACTTGTTGTTGGTCGTTGATGTTGGCATCGCGAAACCTGATGACGCCATACTGCAGCCAAAATTCGCGGACCGTTGCAATATCCTCCGCAGTATAGTCATTAAAGTCGAAGCCTCGGATGTCTGCGCAGACATTGCTATCGTGCTGGATGGCCGTAATTTTGTTCTTGGTCAGCATCTTTTCTACCTCCGCTGGAATTGATGATTTCGACAATTACAAAATAGATCTGGGAAACCCCCTACGTCCAATATCAATTGACGCTCATTGATAGTCCGTTTTTATTAATCCACTCAGTGGATGAGGAGCTTTATCGCCGCAGGTTCGACGGTCAGTTCGATGGCGACGTCAATGGCCAATTGGCCGCCCCGCGCGGCGCTGATGAGCGCTTTGAAAATCGTATTGCTCTGGTGCCGGCACCACACTTCCAGATAGGCTCCCAGATTTACGATCTTGATGATCTTGACCGGCAAC
This sequence comes from Devosia sp., assembly GCA_028290245.1. Taxonomy (GTDB): domain Bacteria; phylum Pseudomonadota; class Alphaproteobacteria; order Rhizobiales; family Devosiaceae; genus Devosia. Next base: position 8,430 of record JAQGKG010000382.1, read on the forward strand.
ACGTTGATTGGATGTTCGGTCGAGGTGTTCACCTCGATCCAACGCAGGGCTTCTGGCCGAATACTACAGAATGCGATTTCCGAGGAAACCGTGGCAGGGGAAGCGGCCAGCAGCTCCAGACCGGTTTCGGCGATCCGGACCCGCTGGATGCCCCCGCCATTGGCAGTCGGGGTAACGGCGAAGATGTTCGACTTTCCGATAAAATCGGCGACGAACGTCGACTGTGGTGCGCGGTAGAGCTCTGAGGGGGAGCCAACCTGAGCAATGACGCCTTCGTGCATGACCACGATCCGGTCGGACATGGCCATTGCTTCCTCCTGATCGTGGGTCACATAAACGAAGGTGATGCCCAGTTCGCGCTGAACATCCTTGAGCTCGATACGCATGGCTTCGCGCAGCTTCAGGTCGAGGTTCGAGAGAGGCTCATCCAACAGCAGAAGCGATGGACGGGGGGCGATGGCCCGAGCGAGGGCGGTGCGTTGTTGCTGACCGCCGGATAGCGCTTTGGGGTAACGGTGTTCGAGACCATCGAGATGAACACTCTGCAGTGCCTTCTTGACCTGAGTGTCGACCTCGTCTCGGCTCTTGCCCTGCATCTTGAGGCCGAAACCGACATTTTGGGCGACGGTCATATGGGGGAACAGGGCGTAGTTCTGGAACACCAGGCCGACCTGACGTTTTTCCGGCGGCACGCCGCTTTGTTCGACACCACGGATCCTGATCTGCCCGCTTGAGGGCGCGATAAAGCCTGCGATCATGTTCAAAGTGGTGGTTTTGCCGCATCCCGAGGGGCCGAGGATGCTGACGAACTCGCCATGGGGCACGACAAGGTCGATTTCACGAACGATTTGGCTGGCGCCAAAATTCTTGCTTAAATTGATCAGCTCGATATCGCTGGTGCTCATTTGCTTCCTCCGTGGATCTGGGCTGAAAACCCGCCAATTTTTTCAAAGACGAAAATCACAGCCAGCACGAAGAGCAGCGAGGCGACATTGACTGCCGCCAGCACTGGGTCGAGGCTGTATTCGAGATAGTTGATGACAGTGATGGGCAGGGTGGTTTGGCCGGGCCGGACCAGAAAGACCGACAGCGGAATGTTGTTGAAGGAGATGATGAAGGCAAAGGTCATGCCGGAGAAAACGCCCGGCTTGATGATGGGGATCAGCAGATGACGGATGCGCTGGGCTTTGGTGGCACCCAGGCTCTGGCCGGCCCGATCCAGGTTCCTGTCGAAATTGAACATCGCGGTGGCGATCATCCGCACGGCGAATGGCAGGGTCAGGATGATGTGCGCAGCGACCAGACCTGGCGTGCCGACCCATCGATAGAGCCCGGCGGAAGAAAGAAATAGGACGATCGCCACGCCTTTGACGATTTGGGGCACAGCCAATGGCGAAAGCAGAAACGACATGATCGCTGCGTGACCTGGGCACTTTTCAAAGGCGACTACATAGGCCGCGAGCAGGCCCAGTACCCCACTGATCAAAGACACGAGTACGGCGATTTGAGCGCTGAGGATAAAGGGATCGATCCATCGACGCGCGACCAAGTCGCCATACCAGCGCACGGTCCACTCCCACGGAACCAGGGTCACTTGAGAGCTGGGACTGAGCGAAGCTGCCATCACCACGATGAGCGGCAGGGTGATGAACGCCATGACGAGAACGATGGAGACTCGGAACAGGCCAGAGACAATTCGGTTCATATCGATCACCGGTTTCTAGAAGTGGAGCTTCTTGTGCAGGCGCATCTCGAGACGCGAGCCGATGGCGGCGATGATCAGCATCATCACCAGCAGCACGTTCGCCATGACCGCGGCAAAGGACCAGTCGATGTAGAAAAGCACCTGCTCGTAGACCATGGTGGCGAGAACCTTGAAGTCGGCGCCGCCAAGGATTGCGGGAGTGGCGTAGGCGCTAGCGGACATGGTAAAAGCGAGCAACATCGAGCTGACGATGCCGGGGACGGTCAGCGGCACGACGATATGGCGAAGTACGGATATCCGCGACGCCCCTAAAATCTGCGCGGATTTTTCAAGGCTCGGGTCAACGCCCTGAAGGCTGGTCAACAGCGACAGGATGCCGAATGGCAAGATCACGTGGGTCAGCCCGACGACGACGCCAAACATGTTTTTGGCCAGGGGCAGGGGCTCGGAAATAAGCCCAAGCCACATCAATCCACTATTTATAAAACCTTGATCTTCCAGAATGATGAGCCAGCCATAGGTCCGCAACACCACGCCAGCGAGCTCTGGGGCAATAGCAAGCGCAAAGACCACCGCCCGCCAACGGGAGCGTGACCGCGCCAGAAAGTAGGCCACGGGATAGGCCATCACCGTGACGCAGATCGCTACAAGTCCAGACATGAGCACTGTTCTGCCCAAACCCGCCAAGGTGAAGTCGTCTGTAAAAAAGCGCTCATAGTTAGCGAGGGTGGCCGTCGAGGCTCCCTCTGGATGGAAGCTGAGCCCCACCATCATGCCCATGGGAATGGCGAAGAACACCAGCAACAAAATGGATGGGGGCAGGAGGGGAACGTATTGGCGCAGGACGTTGGACGTCCTGAAAGGACGCCCCCGGTTGGTTGCGAGAGTTATACTGGACATGGTCACTACCGAGCGGCCGGGACGACTTCTCGTTCCCAGCGCATGCCCCATGCCGAAAGATTGGAGGCAAGCGAGCTCAGATCAGGAAGCAGAAGAGCATCAAGGTCAGCTGGCGTGGTGATCTTGCGTGCCCTGGCTTCTTCGCTGACCTCAATGTCGGCACGGGCGGAGCCAACTTTATATCCCTCGACCCAGCGTTCCTGGCTGGTCTTTTCAAGAAAGAAATCGACGAACTGGAGGGCGAGTTCTTTGTTATCGGCCCCGACCGGCACATTGAGAGTAGCAATAAGGGGTATCGAGCCTTCCTTGGGCAGGACGTAGTCGACGGGCGCGCCACTATCGACGAGCAGTTGAGCCCGACCGTCCCAGAACGGCATTGCCCAAACTCGACCATCCCGGATGTAGCTTTCGAGAATCGCGGAGGCTTGTTCAAAACCGATTGATTGAGCGGCGAGGCGGGCCATGGCCTCAAAACCAGGATCGATATTGTTGTCGATATCCCCGCCGTGAACTGAGGACATGAGCTGAGTAAGGAAGGCCGCCATGATATTGGCAAAGGTGGGCAGAACGATCCGGTTATCGAGGCGCTCGTCGTACAGGTCGGTCCAGGACGTGGGCGCTTCTTCGAACATGTCGGTGCGATAGAGCAGCGCAAGATATTGGAGCTCGTGGACAGCTCCGCACTCGCCGGCGACGGCACTGATGGCAGCATTGAGGTGAGCGAGGTTAGGGACGGCTTCGGCGCTCAGAGGCTCCAACAGACCCTCGCGACATCCTTCGAGGGACTGGGACGCGGTCATCACCACGACATCGAAGCCGGGACGCCCATTGGTGGCTTTGATCTTGGCGTAATCCTGTTGTGAGGACCCCACCGCATCATAGATCACCGAAACGCCGAACTGCTCTTCGAACGGCTTGATGATGGCGTCTTGAATGATCTGCTCGTATGGCCCGCCATAGCTGTTGACGATCAGCTCCTGACCGTGAGCGATGGTTGCGGCGCCTGACAGCACGGCAGCAGATGCCGCAAGGAATAAGCACTTCATGATAATCCCCTCTCGTTTACTTGCATTGGGCAAAGTGGCGGGGAACGGAAAGGATCTCCAATATTAAGCTTCGCACATTAATATCGTATCGCTATCAATGGCTGCACCTTGTATCCTTCTATCCGTTCCCGACAGTGTCAGGACCGGACGGTGCGTTCGAAGGTTTTGAGTTGCTGGAAGACGGAAAGCCATAGCTGATAGCCGCGCTCATCACCGTCTTGGCGGGCATAGACTGCACACCAGGCAGCGATGGACGCGGCTCTAGGCCCAAAGATGCTAGAAACCGTGCTCGCGGCCGCGACCGGACAAGCTTCAAGGTTTTTGACATCAGTGAGCGAGCCCCAGGGCAGGGGCGCGGATGGTGAATGTGTGCCTGACATGGCGGTGCTCCATTACGAGCCCAGCACGTTGGTGGCCGGACGTTTCAATGGCAGGCAGCTGGCCTACATCGTCCGGAAGCACCACAATCAGTCAGCAGTCTATGCAAAAGAATCCTAGCAATAATAATCCTAGATACAAGGATCAATTTTCGATGCGTGTGAGTATTTTTGGCGCCTTGTCGACACAGTCATGTCAGCGGTGACGCGGCCGTAAGTCGACGATTTTTCGCGATTAATTCTCATCTACCGCGATTTTATCTAGGCTTTCCAATCGCTCTTCGCACACTTTCCGAACCAGCACGTGCAGCTGTTCGGTGCGATCGATGAGCCAGTGCAACGCCTCTTCGCTGATTTCGTAGTGCTTGGAATAGCGGGCTTTGACGTAGGCTTCGTTGAGCACGTTGAACCAGGCATTGTAGCGGTGTTGGTCACGCGGCCAGGCGTCAATCAGGCGACGGTCACGATCCTCGGCAAGCATGCGCAGGAATTTCAGATTGTGCGAGGGTGGGCTGTAGTTTGTCAGGACCAAAAGCACTGTAGCATAGGCTTGTTCGACCGACTGGTGCAGTAAAAAGGCCGCTGGGCTAAACATATCTTCTGCTACTGCATACTTCGCGAGTTTCAGGAAATTGACTGCAGGCTGAAAACGTTGGGAATATTGATCGAGAGCAACATTTAATGCCTGCTGCGATGTAAGAATGCCCGGTTCAGCGAGTTCGCGATCATCCATCTCATAAAGAACGACCCCTTCTCTGCGGATGTCGGCGAAGAAGTACTGAGCATTGCGCAGGGCATTGTTCACCTCGCGACCCGAGTGCACAATCAACCCCACCGGCACACCAATCGTAGGCTCGCGGTTTAACCGGTCCGTAGCCCGGTCCCAATATTCAAACCCCGCGAAACGGCTCTCGTTGACGATGACCAGAATGTCGTAGTCCGAGCGATAGCCCTTCATCGTGTGCGGCTCATCGACCCAAGTGCCTTTGGCATACGATCCGAACAGAATGATCTTAAGGATGCGCCCGCGGCGCTTGGCCTCCGACTTTGCTTCCTTGAGCGCGTCGTCGAACTCCTCGTGGACGATCTCGACGATGCGCGCGACGTTGCGCTGCTTGCTTTCGGGAAGGTGATCGAGGCTGATCTTCATTTTTGGAGGCCCCTTTAGGTTCGCGAGCACCATGGCTTTCGAACTATGCCTAACCGGGAGTCACCTGACAACATTGTTGGCAATTGATTTATGAATTCGACGCTTACATAATCACAGAAGAACACGGCGCGCCAACTTGAGCCACGGACCGCAATGGAATTTCGCCAGCTTTCTTTGTTCGTCGCACTTGCCGAAGAACTACATTTCGGCCGAACCGCTGCTCGGCTGAATATCGCTCAGCCGGCACTAACTGTGCACATCCAGAACCTTGAGCGTGACCTTGGTGTTCAGTTGCTGATCCGGTCGACGCGACGCGTTCAGCTGACCAAGGCTGGCGCCGTTTTCTATGAACGAAGCCGAAGGATATTGGGCGATCTCGAAAACTCGCGCTTAGTCGCTCAGGCTATTGCCGGGAAGGATCTGAAGAAGCTCACGATTGGCACAATTTACCCTGCCACCTTCGGAGTACTGCCAGCTTTCCTGGCCAAGATCGGTCGTCGTTTTCCTGATGTTAAAATTCATGTCCGGACCGGCACCAGTGAAACGATCATTCGTGAAATCGAATTGGGCAATGTAAACGTTGGCTTCATCCGGCCACTCGAAAAGCTGGGCTCATTGCGATGCCTGGGGATAGGCTATGAGCGGTACGTCCTCGCTATGGCGTCGGACACAGCGCTCGCGCGATTACCGAAACTCGCGATAGACGATCTGCGACCACAAAAGATCATCGCGTTTGCTAGGTCGAACCTCTCTTACACCGAAGATTACTTCTATCAGATGTTTCGGGAGCAGGACCTACTCGGCAGCATTGCTTACACCTGTGACGATACCCTGTCGCTTTTCTCGCTGGTTGCGTCCGGCCTCGGGGTTGGGTTTGTCCCCGAATGGATGCAAGAATTACCCAACCGAAACGTCGTTTTCCGGAAGGTGGAGGGGGTCGATTTTAGTATCAGCCTATCCATCGCTTGGAACAAAGAAGATCCAACAGCAAATCGAGACGAAATAATAGAGATGGCACGGTCGCTGAGGTAGTAAACGTACCCCGTCTCGAACATCAGAAGCTGCCAGCCTGGAAACCACCCTAGAGCGGCCGTTGCCTTCACCAAATCACCCGTTCCGGCACAACTGACCTATTACCAAAGATGGTGTATCGCGGCAGCTGCGGCGCGATACACCATCTTTTGGTGGTGAGCGAGGTAACCAGACATGACCCGCCCAGCAGTGTGCTGTTTTTTCAGACCGAAATCGACCTGATATTTGCACCGTGCAAGCAGTTGAGATTGCTGGGCAGAAAACATGCGCATATATCTTGATTTATGCACTGGCAGCAACCGACCCCACACGTTCCAAGTCCGGCTGGACAAGCTTCTGACGTCGCGGCAAGCCCGACAGCCGGCTTCACCACTCCGATCAGGGCAGCCAAGATACATCGGAGCAGTTCCAGCGGATGATGGCCAAGACTTCAGGCGAAACTCAAGCCAGGATGATCCCGTCGTTCGCTAGATTGCGTAGAAACCGCGCCAGATCTGGTTCCGTTACCGCCTTGGCGGCTTTCTTCGGGGTGAACCAGCGGCGCTGCCGCTGGTTCTTCTCGTTCCATTTGCTGTGTTCTTGGGTGACGTGCAGCGAATAGATCAACGCTTGGGCAGGCTTCACGCTGCCATCGTCGAAAAGCTTCATGTAGCGGTAGGAGCCGATTGGCGTTGGTGACACCGCGCCATCTATTCCGGCCTCTTCCCTGGCCTCCTGCAAAGCCGCAGTGGCATCCGACATGTCGGGCATGGGCCAGCCCTTGGGCAGCATCCACTTGGCATTGGTGCGCGAGGTGACCAGCAGAACCGACACCCCGCCCTTTGCATCGCGCCGCCACGGCAAGGCTGCAACCTGCTGGCAATGGGCAGTGGTGATGTCTGTGGCAGTCTTAGCCATGCGCTCGCGTTTGAAAATATTGGTTTAACACTAGGGCCGAAACGACCGCACTATGCGTTCATTTTCGGCTTTTTCGTCCGCTTTTCTGGTGCCGCCGACGCCAGAGTGGGCTTCCGGCCCAGTCCATTGGTTTTAGCAAGTGCGGACCGTGTAGCCGTGTAGTTGGGTGCGACCATTGGATAGTCAGATGGCAGGCCCCACTTGGCGCGGTAGTCAATTGGCGTCATGCCGAGCTTAGCTAAATGCCGTTTCATGGATTTGAACTTCAAACCGTCATCCAGGCAGATGATGAAATCGGGGGTGACGGACTTCCTGACCGGAACGGCAGGCTTGAGGTCCTCGACTACCGGTGAAATCTCGGCAGCAGATAGCGATTGCAACGAGCCGTAAGTTTCCGAGATCAGTTTGGGTAAATCTGCAGGGGAGATGGCATTGTTCGACACGAAGGCGGACACGATAAGCGTGACCTGCTCCAACAGAGAAGCGCCGAGGTTGGTTTCAGCGAGTTCGCTCATAGGTGTTTCCTGACGCACTGCAGTTTGAGTCGCGCTGTTTCAGCGGGGGCAAGCCAAAGGTTATGGGGACACCATCAACATATCTGCCCAAACACCTAGTGCTTTAGCAAGCTTCTCCACAACGTGCAGACCGACGTTGCGTGCCCGTGCTCAGATAAGCCAGTGCCCCGGTCGGCGATGGAAGGCTTGATGTAAGTCCGCTTTGGCAGCATGCGGAATAAATGCAGACTGTCAGCTAACCACCCCAAGTCGGCCATTGGGGAGCTTCGTTCCATAATGTTAATTATGCGAACAATCATTTAATATTATTCACTATAACCGAACGTTCTGCTGAGGCAAGAACGTAGACCCGCCGATCTATCGGGTTGCGTCTAGCCAACTCCATCCGCAGTCGGGCCCTTGAAGTCCGGTCCGTAGCCTGAGCAGTAAGTATGCGAGATCGTTCTGAATGGGCGAGACCATCGCGGCGGGGTTAGCCAGGCCAAGCACCGGCCCGGACAGAAAGCTATTTTGTCCGATCGATCCGGGCGTTGCCAGCAGCCAGATGAGGCGCAAAGGCTTGGCGGATTCCCTCAAGAAACGCTTCGCTAAACCGGCCTTGCGGCGGTTCGCCCGCGTCGAAATGATAAGAGCGCTCAAGGATGTCATAATTGTATTCGCTGACGGTAATCCAGCCCCGCTCATAACCTGTGAGGTTGGCGCGGCGGAGTTCCAGCTTTGGAATTTCGATACCGATTTGTCCTTCAAAAGGCGGCTTGGAGGAAATCGGGAGCAGGATAAGATGGGTGTTGCCTTTAGCGTCGATCATCGTCAAGAGCAGGCAAACCGGGCGATCTTTCTCGCCGTGTTCGCGGCCTCGCGCGTCCTGCCAGCCCCACAGATAGGGATAGCCGACTACATCGCCCCGGCGAAACCCATCAGTCATGAGCAGGCGTCTTTGGCGTGGTGCTCGATGCCTGATACTCGTCGGAATCCTTCTCAAGTTGAGCCCGGATCATGTCGGCCAGTTCTGCCGGCGTCTCGCTTGTGCGGTATACGCGGCGCGGGTCGCTGCGGTTGGTCAATCGCTCGTATTCCTCGGCGGGGACGACGACGACCGACGCGCGGCCATGCTTGGTCAGGGTGATAGGGCCGCGCATGGCCTCGTCATGGTAGCGGCCAAAATGCCGGACAAACTCGACTGAGGAAATCGTTTTGGTTGGCATGAGTCTAATCTCCATTTTCCTGTAATATACAGAAAACACAGAAAACCGCAATCGTTATGGTTCTCGATATCGTGGCTTTCCCGATGCTCGATCTGAGGAATCATTGTACCATCGCCAAACAACCATTGGCACTCGTACCCGCCGAGTTGGACCTTCACCTGATCCAGTAACTCTAAGGCCACGCCAAACAACTTCCGCCACTCGGACGGCCGCTGATTGTGAGGTTTTGGGAATCATGCTGCGAGGTTGTAGGTCTCGCCGCTCCAGGCGGAAAAGGTCGAGGCGAATGCCTTGAGGTCGCCCAACGAGATATGGTGCTCATCGGCAAATTCTATCTGGGATTCGATCGGCACGTCGCCCAGAAACGACGATACCTGCCCAGAATACTGCTTCGCCAGATCGTTATTGGAGAGGCACAAAGCAAGCTCTGCCCCATCCAGCTGACTGCTGTAGGGTGCATTTACGGTCGTCAAAACAGAAACCAGATGCTTGCTCATAGTGGCCATAAGATAGTGAATTCCGCCTCCGGCACAAGTTCCCGCTATGCGGGCCGTAGGCGGAGGCCAACTTGGGGCCTGCGCCGACCAGCGGCGGAAGGAAGTCTGGATACTCGACCGTTGTCTTTGCCCAGGAAACGTCCGACAGGCGCCCTAGATTATTGGTTGAACGACATAATGAGCGGCAGGCCGAACAGGCTTGCCCAGGCAGTCGAACTGGCCCGCTGGATCGGTACAATCGAGGTGGAGCCTGTCCACCATCCATTGCCTGTTGCGATCGCGAGATCGGCGTCAAGCATTACCGAATGCAGGACGGGCCAGACCAGCATCTGTTCGTAGCAGAGCAGCATGGCCAGCCGTAAACCGTCGAGCTCGACCACGGAATTTCCAAAGAAATCCGCAGTGGCGCCGCCTGTTGTCCAGGGCTGCCACATCGAAACCGGCACGGGCATGCGCTGGTGGTAGAGCACGGCGGAGTTGTCAGCCGAGATCGAGACCATGAGATTGTCGTAACCGGTTCCCGTCAGCATCACCGCTCCACCAACAACGGTCACGTCGAGACCCGCAAGCCCCCGCCGCCACAGAGCCTCGTTGGTCGGGGTCCAAATGCCAAAGGCACTCTCAGGCAGCACTACCACTTCGGCACCGTCGGCCACGGCTTCCCGTACTAAAGCAATGGTCGAAAGTTGCTGGCCATAGTCCGCATATTGATCCCGCCCCGAAACGAAGCTCGTATCGATCCCTCGCCAACCGGCCGGCGACGCGGGAGCTGTCCACGTAACTGCAGAAAAAAGCGCGAGTGCGCTGATTATGACAATAGCAGGCCACCGAAACCTGGTGGTGGAAACCATCAGCAGGACGATGGTCGCACCCAAACCCCACCAACCCCATCCTGGAAACATGATGCCAGCGGCGGTGACTGGATTGGCCCACCCCACAATTCCGAGTGGAGGCACCGACATCAGCACATTGGCGAGAAAGTAGTTGCGGGCTTGTCTCCACCCCTCTCGCCTCGACCAGCAGACAGCAAGGACGCCGACAAAGGCCAGCGACGCACCCGCCCATAGCGACAAACCCAGGAAAATATCGCTTCCGAAGAAGTTGGAAACGCCTTCGGGCAGTCCGCGTGAGGCACCAAGAAAATAGGCACCGGCGATGAGCGCAGCGCCGAAGCGCGACCCCGCCAAACTCCACACGGCTGGGAACATCATGGCTAAAGGCAAGGCCCACGGATCCCCGCTCCAGCCGACAATACCTATTGCCGTGGCGCCCAGTGTCAGAACCAGGAGCCAACCCGGGCTATTGCGCCATGACCGCGACGGGATTGGCCAGACCGAGAATGCCATCGTCCGGGAGCGGCCCGAAATAGCGCGAGTCATACGAGCCTCCGAAGGCGGAATGCAGAAAAACAGAGTTGGGAGGAACACGGCCACCTGAAAATGCGAGCAGCGGCCTGCCAACGGCGTCCGCTGAACGAACGGTCGAACTCGGCAAGATAGCGCCATCGATGCGGACGGCCGTGTCGATTTTGATGTCCTGGCCCGCAACCGCAACAACGGTCTTGATCAACGGCCCGGTGCCGCCGGGACAGAGTCCATTTGGCAGGTAGCCCCGACTGACGGCCTGCACGAATGCTGGGCTCTCTGGCGGACAGATGAAGACAAGATCGCCCGCAACCACCTCTCGATCGAGCGGTTCGATCCTCCAGAGCCCGAGGGGATAGCTGGCCGTGAGGTTGAGGCGAAGTCCTCCCCAAAAGCCCGCAACGAACACCGAGATGACAATGCAGGCGCCGATGGCCAGAATGCCGGCGGCTACCTTTTGCTGCCGCATCGTCACAATCCTCGCGTTACGGTGCGCTGACGTTCCAGCGCCTGCCGTTCCCGCACGCCCTGTTCGGTCTTTTGGTGTGCGGCCAGCTTCTGCCCGGCCCGCATCGCTGGCCAGGCGCCGGCCAACTTTTCACGCTCGTTGGGTTTCAGGCCTGCGGCCATGGCATTAAAGGCTGGGCCGTCAGCTCGATTGGCATTGATTCCCAGGAATGCTCGATCCCCGAAGCGCTCGGCAATGGCGGTATTGAATCCATCAAGCTCCGCTTTGACCATTTTGTTGGCCAAGGCAAAACCGAGTGCCGACGTCAGATCGTTGCGGTCGATGGCGTCGCGGACCTTTTCCAAGACTGCCGCTGCTTCTTGTGACAAGGATGGAATGTCGACGCGAACCCGAGCGCGCGACTTTTCCTCCTCGGCTTGGATCCGGGCCGTCGCGTTTGCCCGCAAGCGCAGATAGCCCTCGATCTCGACCCGCAGAGCCGAACCGTTCCTGTCCGCGTTCGAGCGATCGGCTTTCTCCAGTCGCGACGCCAGCAGTCCAGATCTGCCCTTTAGGACGCCAAACACGGCCGGCCCTTGTTCGAGCTGATCCAGGACCGACTGGCGATGCTCAGGATCTGCGATCACCGCATCGAACTTCATAGCGGTCAACGCCGCTGATGGATCGACGAAAGTGTTGCGGAAGCGATCGGAGACTTCCTCCCATTGGCGTTTGCTGGCTGGATCGGCGAGGACCCGCTCCTCGACGACATCGCTGATGGCTCTGGCGAAACTGCCAATGCCTGGGATCATCGGTTCACTCCTGACGGTGGTCGCAGACGAAGTGGCATTGATAACGCCGATACGCGCGCCGACCGCGACAAGCCGACCAGCGAGGTCGGCCAGCCGCGCCTTCTGACGAAGGGCCCAGCGGTGGCGATCGGCGACCAGGGTTCGGGCAACCCGAATGGCATGCAGACCGCGCGTGGTGGCATATCGAAGCGCGGCGGAATAGAGTTGGCCCTGGTCGTAATCCAGGGTTGTTTCCTTGGCATTGCGCTGCGCAAGGATTTTGACCAGACCGCCAACCTTGTCGAACGAGCGACGGCCATAGTAGAGCGCGACGTCCTCGCGGTGGCGCGTCATGGCGACATAGGTCAGATGCTTATCCAGCGACAGTGTCGCCAGCACTTTCACCCGATCCACGGTTGCCCCCTGGCTCTTGTGGATGGTGGTGGCATAGCCATGATCGATGTTGCGGTAGAAGCGCTGCTCGACCGCGACCCGGCGGCGGCTGTCACTGGGACCATCGCCGATCTCGGCAACGATCCGCCCCCTGCTCGCCTCCATGACGCGGGCGATCATGCCATTCTTGACACCCAGAGATCCTTCATTCTTGAGAAAAACGATCTGGTCGCCAGCAGCAAAAAGCCGTTCACCATCCTCGGTGCGAAAGGCGTGACCCGGCTCGATCAGTCCCCGCTCGATGAGCTTACCGCGGGCTAGAACGTTCAGTGTGCGGACGTCCTTGCGGAGATGGGCAAGGATCAGTATCGACTTGGTCGGATCGTAGTCACGGTTCCAGTCGTCGATCAGGCTGGTGACAGCCTCGGCCTTGAGCGGCGATCCCAATATCCTGCCCTGATCCGTATAACGCGTGATGGCCTCGGCAACATTGCCCTGCGCAAAATCCAGCGACGCGTCCCGCATCCATTGCAGCTTCTCCCGATAGATGTTTTCCAGCTCCGCGTAGCCGACGCGATCGGCCAGGGCTCGAAAGGCCGCACCGGCTTCGATGGGCTGCAACTGCTCGGGATCGCCGATCAACACGAGTTTCGCACCGGCGGCTGCGACCACGCCGACGAACTCGGCCATCTGCCGGGAGGACACCATACCGGCTTCGTCCAGCACGAACACCGTGCGCTCGTCGAGCAGATCCCGCCCCTTGCTCCAGCGCAACTGCCATGAGGCCAAGGTGCGGCTGTTGATCCCCGCTTCCTTGTCCAGCCCTTCCGCGGCCTTGCCTGCGAGCGCGGCGCCAACAACACGGTAGCCGGCCGCCTCCCAGGCTTCACGCGCTGCGGTCATCATCGTGGTCTTGCCGGCGCCAGCGCGGCCGACCACGGCGGCAATCCGTTCGCCTCCGGTCACGTGCTCGATCGCGGATCTCTGTTCGTCCGAGAGCCGGATATGCCTTTCAAAGATCGACCGGACGATCTGCCGCTCGACCCCAAGACCCCTGCTCTCCGCCAGGCGGATTGCAGATTCGGCCATTTCCGCCTCGATGCGGATCAGGGCGCGCGTTGTGTTGCGAGATCGCAGAATTTCACCGGTGTCGAGATCGACCCGTTCGCGCTCGAGCCGTACGATCTCTGGATCCTGTAGAACCCGTGTCATGATGCCGGCGAAGGTTCCCGCATCGTCGATGTATCGATGCACGAGCTTTGCCAAGTCACGCTCGTCGAAGACGCTTCGCTCCCGGCTGACCATGTCCAGAACGATGGCTGGATTGCGCTCGATCTTGCGGGCGGATTTCAGGCGTTGCGCCTCAAACAGCCTGAGGCGGTCGAGTTCGGCGTCACGCCCCTCGCGCTCGGCCTGTCGCTGGATCGCTTTGGCGGCAACACCGATATGGATGGTCGGTGCGATGTCGATTCCGCGCTCCGCATAAGAGCGGCCATCAACGCGGACATCATGGCCATTGACCGCGAGATGGTGGTTCTGACAATTGTACCAAGCCTGGCGAATGGCCAGGAAGTCATCCTTGCCGCCGGCCCAGAGCCGATAGACGATCTGCCCGGATCTGGTGCGCACCACCGCGCCATCCTCACCAATCACCGGAACCTTTTTGGCGGCAAATCCGTCCTCGGTAAGCGGTCGTAGACTGGTCATCAGATGCACATGGGGATTGCCTGGGACGTCGTGATAGACCCAGTCCGCCACGATGCCGCGCGCCAGAATTTGTGCCGCCACAAACTGGCGCATCAGCGCAATGTTCTGTGCAGTCGTCAGTTCGATCGGCAGGGCAAGAATGAACTCTTTGGCCAGTTGCGCATCAGGGCGCTTCTCGAAATTCTCGACCCTGTTCCAGAACGCCTCTGATGCACCCGCCACCGAACGCTCGACGATCATCTGCCGGGCCCAGGCGGGAGCATCCGGGGGCAGCAAGAATTCTTCATGCACCATGCCCGGCTTGCGCGAATAGTCGATAACCCGGCCTTCACCCTCATGCTCCATCCGCGCGCAATGTCGATAGGCGGCCGCCGCGACCGCGCTACGGCCTGAACCGCGACTGATGAGCTGGGGCGTGAAGTGGGTGATGGCCAAGACGGTGCAGCTTCCGGCAGTGATGATCGCTGTCCACCCGAACTGGTTCTTGCCTTGCGGCGGAGCCCGCACGTTGCCTCGCAACGTATTACTGCGCCCTTGGAACCATTCCTTCGGAACGGCGGGATAATCGCAAAAAAGCTAAGTGATGCCGACCTATCGGATTTGATAGGGTGTGCGGTCGCACGCATGCAGGGAAGATTACGTTGTCCTTCGGGGCATCTTTCGACCCAAGGGCAAACGACAGTGAAACAGCGCGCTACCAAACTCCGCGACGAAATCGCCAAGCTTCAGGATCAGCTCAAACAGGCAGAGACACGGGAGGCCGAGCGCATCGGACGTCTCGCTCTCAAGGCTGGCCTGGGCGATATCGAGATCGCGGACGGTGACCTCGTCAAATCCTTCGAGGAGCTGTCCATAAGGTTTCGCAAGGCGACCGGTGCGAAGGCGCCCGCTTCTGGCGCGCCTCAGAGCGGCACTCAGGCGGACTGAGCGGATGATGCAATTGGCCAGGACTGACGACCGCAAGAAAGACACCAGGGAGAAAATTCAGCTCGGCGGTCTGATCGCAAAGGCCGGGCTTCTCTACGAGAAGCGGGCGCTACTGCTCGGCCTGCTGATCGAGGCGAAACGCAATCTGGCCGCCAACGCCGAAGAACGCGCTCGCCTGTTGGCCATCGGAGAGGAAGCCTTCCGCAATGACCCCCAAGAAGTTGACGTTGCTGCTACTGCCAATTCTGCTGATGACGGGCACCGTTTTGATGATGACGGGGATCGAACAATGGACGGCAAGTCTGGGAACGACCGCTGACGCCCGGCTCATCCTCGGCCGCATTGGGATTGCCGTGCCCTACGCCATCGCTGCCGGCCTGGGCGTCATCATATTGTGCGGGGCCGCCGGGTCGGCGGCGATCCGCTATGCGGGCTGGGGCGTTGTCGGAGGCGCGGCGACCGCCGCTACGGTCGCGATCTGGCGCGAGGCTGGCAGGCTGATCAGCTTTGCCGAACTTGTACCGCCCGACACGGTTCTGAGCTACACCGATCCCGCCACAACCGTCGGCGCGGTGATCGCGCTCGGCGCGGTGATCGCGCTCGGCGCAGGACTATTTGGATTGCGCGTCGGCTTGCGCGGCAATCACGCTTTTGCCGGCAAAGCACCAAAGCGGATATCTGGCACACGCGCCATCCACGGCGCATCCAACTGGATGGCCCAGGCGGAAACGAAAAGGCTGTTCCCCGAAGCCGGAGGCATTATCATCGGCGAGCGCTACAGAGTCGATACTGATGTCGTGGCGGAGCGCCCCTTCCGTGCCGATGACAGGGAAAGCTGGGGCGCCGGCGGCAAAGCGCCGCTACTGTGCTTTGACTGCGCGTTTGGTTCGACCCATGGCGTGGTTTTTGCTGGATCGGGCGGGTTCAAGACCACGTCGGTTACGATCCCGACGGCCCTCACATGGGGGCATGGCCTCGTGGTGCTCGATCCGTCCAATGAGGTTGCTCCGATGGTAAGCCGGCATCGCCGGGCCTCTCAACGAACAGTCGTTGCGCTCAATCCCGCCAATCCCACGATCGGATTTAATGCCCTGGATTGGCTTGGCCGTTTCGGTGGCAGCAAGGAGGAGGACATAGCAGCCGTCGCGTCGTGGATCATCACCGAGGCGCCGCGCGTCGGCTCGGCCCGCGACGACTTCTTCCGAGGCGCAGCGCTGCAACTGCTCACGGCCCTGATCGCCGATGTGTGCCTGTCGGGGCACGTCGCTGCGGCGGACCAAACGCTGCGCCGTGTCCGCGCCAACCTTGCGGAGCCCGAACCCAAACTGCGCCAGCGGCTGCAGTCGATCTACGACAATTCCGGGTCGACCTTCGTCAAGGAGAACGTTGCGCCGTTCATCAATATGACGCCTGAGACCTTCTCAGGTGTTTATGCCTCCGCCGCCAAGGAAACTCATTGGTTGAGCTATGAGAACTATGCCGCACTCGTTTCCGGCGACACCTTTTCAACCGATGACCTCGCCGCCGGCACCACCGACATTTTCATCAATCTCGATCTCAAGACCCTGGAAAACCATCCAGGACTGGCGCGAGTCATCATTGGGGCTCTGATGAACTCCATCTACAATCGCAATGGTCATATCGAAAGTCGCACCCTGTTCCTGCTCGATGAGGTCGCGCGACTTGGCTTCATGCGAATTCTCGAGACCGCACGCGATGCCGGCCGAAAATACGGCATCACTCTGCTGCTGCTCTTCCAGTCGATCGGCCAAATGCGCGAGGCCTATGGCGGCCGCGACGCGACGAGCAAATGGTTCGAAAGCGCGTCTTGGATGTCCTTCGCTGCGATCAACGATCCAGAAACAGCCGACTACATCTCGAAACGTTGTGGCGATACGACCGTCGAGGTTATCCAGGTCAGCACCAGCACCAAATCCTCCGGATCGTCGCGTACTCGGTCCAAGCAACTGTCGCGACGACCGCTGATCCTACCGCACGAAGTCCTCCAAATGCGCGCCGACGAGCAGATCGTCTTCACGGCCGGCAATCCGCCGATCCGCTGCGGCCGCGCGATCTGGTTCCGCCGCAAAGACATGCGGAGCCAGCTGGACACGAACAGGTTCGAGCCGCTTTAAGGGAGCGGGCCTACTTGCAAAGTGCCGTTTCCCACAGGGCATCGGCCGTCTCTTCGGCACTATATGAAAAGCGCGTTTCGGCCTCCACCATGCTGCGCGGATCATACGATCCGCTTCGGCCCTGTGGGCTGGAAAACGGCAAAGGGCTTCCGATAACGATGGCCAGAACCGCATGCCAAGCGACAAAACCTTGAAACAGCCTTCGGTTTCCGGTGGATTGCAGCAAATGCTGGCGTTGCCCTAGTTTCGGCGGTGTTGGTTTGAGGGCAAGACTAATAGGAGACAACCCAATCAGGAGAAGAAGTTATGACGACTACAAAC
The DNA here is from genome assembly GCA_028290245.1 of Devosia sp. Classification (GTDB taxonomy): domain Bacteria; phylum Pseudomonadota; class Alphaproteobacteria; order Rhizobiales; family Devosiaceae; genus Devosia. The sequence continues at coordinate 25,840 of JAQGKG010000382.1, forward strand.
GAAATCGCCGACAAGATTGCCGCCGAGCAAAGTGTGACCAAGGCGCAGGCGAAGGCGATCGTGGAGAGCGTATTCAAGCAGATATCGGACGACGCCGGTTCGGGCGCGGAGACCCGCATTCCCGGGTTCGGCAAGTTCAAGGTGAAAGACACGCCGGCTCGTGAGGGACGCAATCCATCGACGGGCGCCGCCATCCAGATCGCCGCCTCGAAAAAGCTTTCCTTCACGCCGGCGAAGGCGATCAAGGACGCGCTGAACGGCTGATCGGTCGACAGCGACCCATCACCGGAATGAATCGATCCGGGTCGGAGGATTCAAACCTATCATTGGACGCCTGACTCCGGCTGCGCGATTCTGTCGGCATGATCGCGCAGCACTATCGCCTCTATATCGAACGCAACGACGCGGGCCAGAACATGGCCCGTTTCTATGCCCTGTCGATTGAGGAGACGCTGTTCGGACAGATTTGCCTTGTCCGGCGTTGGGGCAGGATCGGCACGCGCGGCCGGATTGTCCAGCACTCCTTCGATGATGAGGGTGAAGCTGTCGCGCTATTTCTTGAACTTCTGAGAGCCAAGAGGACGCGCGGCTATCGACCTAGGCTTGAAGCTCGACATGCAGAGCGGCCCCGCCTGGTGGACGGGGCCGCCTCGGGTCCGATCAGTCGCGGTTGGGCCTGGACCAGATGAGCTGGAGACCTTCCTGGCCATCCACCTCGATCAGCGTCGCGTAGATCGGCGCTGGGAAGCTCGGATCGTCCAGCTTGACCGAGAGGTAATCACGCTCGGTTTCCTTGGCGGTCTTCTGCCAGGCGGCGCCCAGTTCAACTGCGCCTGAGTAGAGGCGGAAGTGCGGGCCCTTGTCCGAGGGATTTTCGACCCGCTCGATGCGCGCCTTGACGTTGAGGTTGAGGGTCTTGATCGTGCCGGTGAAGCCGTTGGCGGTGGTGGTGAAGGTGCCGATGGTTGCCATTTGTCTCATTCCTTTGGTTTCTCGGGCCGCGACCATCGCGCCCTCGATGGCGGTCGACAGACCGAAGGCGCTCGACCCGCACCCGAAGGGCCAGAATGCAATGGAGGGCTGTCGGGAACGGCTTTGTTGCTCCGCGAGGAATGGCCGCGTAGCGTCCAGGGGAAGAAAGTCGAGACCGGCTGTTGCGGGGATAAGAGCGAGACCGAGCGCAGCGAGTTCGGCCTTCCGTCAGACCAGCCACATCGAGGACGCGCATGGACGTGCCCGTCGTAGGAACAACCGGAATGCAGGCAGGCGACCCCATGTCGGTATCGCCTTGCCACCATCGGCAGCGCGCGGTCAGATGATCGCCAAACCGTCTCTTGTCCGGTACCGGCTGCGCCGGGAATCCGCCAACCGATGCTGACCCAGCCCCTCTTCATTGCCGATCGACCGGCTGATGGGTGTCGAGGTGGAGATCTTAAGGCGGCGGCTAGCCAACATCGGCAGGCTGGACGGACGATCCATCCGACAGAGTCAGGCCCGTTGCCGATATTGCGAGTGGGGCACACCGCCGCACTGGTTGCGTCTGACTGGACGCACGAACTGACCCAAAGGCCTCCGCGCAGGGTGGGATCTTTTGCCAACTATCAACAAAGAAGAAGTGTCGACTGCCGCACGCGGCGCCATCCGGCTGAACCATAGTCAGCCCGCCATGGTCGAAGGAGTCTAGCGGGTCTCAAGCAAAATGTCGCCGGCTACCCTACAACCGAAGCAGCCCCATCCTGTTGCAGTCGTATCGGCCGGAAACCTCACTTCCTGTGCGAATTGTAATCGATGAAGAAATGTTCTAATGTACCAACAATTCTGACCGCGAAGAGGTTTCGTCATGACGATCACCACATTATCCAGCCGGGACTTTCAGCAGAACGCCAACCAGGCGCAGAAGGCTGCCCGGAGTGGCCCGGTCTTTATCACCAACCGGGGTAAGCCGACGCAAGTGCTGCTGAGCATCGAGGAATACCAAAGGATCACCGGACAGCGCCGGAGCATCGTCGCGGCGTTATCCATGCCGGGACTATCGGATATTGACGCGGAGTTTCCGCGGTCCGGCGAGCTGCCCCGTCCGGCAGATTTCTCCTGATGTTTGTGCTCGATACCAATGTGATTTCCGAGCTGCGCAAGGCCGGCGACGGCAAGGCGGACACTAATGTCGTCGCATGGCTGGACAGCGTGGACGCCGCGACATTCTACCTGTCGGCGGTGACGCTCATGGAGCTTGAACTCGGCATTCTGTTGCTGGAGCGGCGCGACCCGAACCAGGGCGCCCGCCTGCGCACCTGGATGGATCGCCATATCGTCCCTGAATTTGCCGAGCGGACCTTGCCTGTGGATATGGCCGTAGCCTTGCGGTGCGCCCGGCTTCATGTGCCCAACCCCTGCGCCGAACGGGACGGTTTCATTGCGGCGACGGCACTGGTGCATGGGATGACGATCGTCACACGCAATGTGGCCGACTTCGAGTCGACTGGGGTCAAGATCATCAATCCCTGGCACCACTCACCCTAGTAAGGTGGGTCCGATCGATTGCCGATCGTCGTCGTAGGCTGCGGGTAAGCATGCGCAGGCGGATCGGGGAAGGCTCGCCTTCCCCCGTTACTATTGGAGCTTGGAAAATCAGGCCGCTTCACGCCAGATCGGCGCAAAGCAGCGCTGACCCAATCTCAGAGACGAGTTTCTCCTGTGCCCGCTCGGCCCTGTCCTTGGCGTAGCGACTGAGATCGCGGCCGACGCGGTTCGGTTTCGCCATCCAGTGGATATGCTCGTGGCTGAGGACAGAGACGTAGGAGCCGCATGTGAAACGGCACCAGAATGTGATCCCACCTGCCACTACGATTCAATGGGTTATCGCGCCGATCGGCGCCGAGACCCCGCGCCGTTTCACAGCCGAAACACACACGCGACGGCCGTCACCGTGCTCGTGTCATGGTTTGCATGCCATCGAGTAGTTGTTCAATCGCAAATTTCCAGGCGTGTTCGGGGCGATAGCCCCCCCTCGAGCGCTTCGCCCGCTGCAGTTCCAACTCATGCGGCCAATGGATATTTTTCGTGATCGAAAGCCAAACGCCAAAAACGGCGCGTTGTCGCTCCACCAATCCTGATCAGTCAGTGCACTTACCTGTCCCACTGCGAGCTGGTTGGCGTTCGCCTGAGCAAGGGATGCGACCACGACGAGGATGTGCGTCAGGGCGCTGTCGAGGTCCACATCGCTCAAACCCATACCTTCGAGCGCGCTCAATTCATACTCGTACTTGGCCATCGTCCCAGGCCCAAGTAAATCCAGAGTCGAAGTTCTGCCTCGGGGCCCGCTCGGCGTTTCTCGATGGCCGGCACCTCGGCGGCGAAGCGTCCTGCCTCTGGCTGTTTGGTGGTGATCGGAAAGAACAGGACCAGATCGCCTTCCAGAAGTGCAAGCCGAACGGGCGGTGTTTGCGTCCTTCGGTCTCGCCATGAACATCCTCACGTGCCCAGAGATAGGGATAACGGATGACGCTGGCAGTCTGGATATCCTCGAAGCTCATGGCCGTGTGGCCTCGTCGGATTCAGCATAGGCCTCCACCGCATCCTCAAATTCTGACAGCAAGCTTTCAGGCATGGTATCGATGGTGCCTGCGGCGCGTCGGTCGGCGCTGCCGCGTAGGCGCCGATAGTCCTCGATGTTGAGGAGCACCAGCCTCGGCTTGTTGCGCTGTGTAATGGTGACGGGATGGCGCATGGCCTCCGCGATGATGTCGCCGGACTTGCGCGACAGATCACTGGTCGAATAAGTGCCGTCTGCCTTGGCCATCATCATCTCCTGGATTTGCTGCTAATGCTGTACATTACAGCAGTGCGGAGCGGGTCGCAATCGCTTTCAGGAAGGCTGAGGGCCCCGCCCTGCGGCGGAGCCTTCTCGCCGGGATATCAGTCCCGGTTCGGCCGGGACCAGATCAGCTGCAGGCCTTCCTCACCTTCGACCTCGATCAGGGTGGCATAGATCGGGGCGGGGAAGCTCGGATCATCCAGCTTGACCGAGAGGTAGTCGCGGTCCGTCTCCTTGGCGGTCTTCTGCCAGGCCGCGCCGAAGTCGACAGTGCCGCAGAGGACGCGGAAGTCGGGGCCTTTGTCGGAGGTGCGTTCGATACGAACGATCTTGGCTTTGACGTTGAGGTTGAGGGTCTTGATCGTGCCAGCGAAGCCGGAGGTGCCGTTTGCGGTGAAGGTGCCGATGGTTGCCATTGTCGTATTCCTTTGTGTTTCTCGGGCCGCGACCACCGCGACCTCGATGGCGGTCGACAGACCGGAGGCGATCGACCCGCACCCCGACGGGGCCGGAATGAAATGCAGGGCGACTGGGTGAGACTTTCTTGGCCCGCGAGGAATGGGCGCGCAGCGGCCAGGGGAAGAAAGTCGAGGCCGGGCGTTGCGGGGATAAGAGCGAGACTGAGCGCAGCGAGTTCGGCCTTCGGTCAGACCAGCCACATCGAGGACGCAGGTGGGGGTGCCCGTCGCAGAAGCCACAGGAATGCGGACAGGCGACCCTTCATCGGCATCACCGTCCAATCCCACCCACGCCCAGGCACAATCCCAACGCGACCTCCCCGCCATGCCACGTCTGGCGCCAGACACTCCGACAACGAAAACGAAACCCTTCTGCCGTCTCCTTGTCAGTCGATGAACCGGGCAGCAGTAGAAATGCAGACAGGCCGAACCCGCCGGCATCGGCATGCTGAATCGAGCCTCTCCCGATCGAACAAACCCTGCCCGATCGAGATCGGGGTATTGCGCAGCGTTCTGAGCACCCCAAACCGACCGCTCCAACCCGCTGTAGGGGATAGTAGGGAGCAGGGCGGCCCGACCGCAGTCGCGGAGAAAGTGGTCACCCCCATCGACGGCAAAGCATGCACCATCATGCTGCCTCCGCAACCGTGGTCGCCTGCGGCTGCAAGTCATGGAGATAAGTCACGGCCCGTTGCGCATGCGCGGCGGCCGAGAAGATAAACCGTTTGTCGTTCGAAAGGACGTTCAGCCAGTTCGAGAGGTAACTCGCGTGATCTGGACGTGGCTCCAGCTCGGGGACGATGCCGAGATCGGCGCATAGGAAAACCGAACCCAGTTCGGCGACCAGTTCTTCGCGACTGCGCTCGCTGCAATCCCTGTGGTAGCGACTGAGATCGCGGTTCGCTCGATGGGTTGGCGCTGTCCAGTGCACGGTCTCGTGCGCTCTGATCGCCACAAAAGACTCGGCGTCGCGGAAGCTCTCGAACACCGGGAGCTGGATGTGGTCGGAGCCCGGCGCGTAATAGGCCTGCGACCCGCCGTAAACGAGCTTGGCGCCCGTGGCATCGAAGAACGCATCGGCATGGGCTATGCGCGCCAACGGCTCGATTGTCGGCGCGGCTGCACCATAATAATGGCCCGGCAGATCATCGATTTGATCGACGTTGAACACCGAATAAGCCTTGAGAAACGGGATACCCCGCTCCACCTCATCGCCCCGGTCATCGGTTTCAGTCTTGGTGAACTGGCTGGCATAGACGACGGTCGAGCCCGTCTCGCCCTTGCGAACGTGGCCGCCCAGTTCCACGCTTTGCTTGAACGTCATCCAGAATGGCGACACGAAGCCGCGCGCGACCGCCTCCGACCATAAGAGCAGAACATTGATGCCCTGATAGGGCGTTCCGTTGTAGCGCAGGGGCCTCGTGACGCGACCGGCCAGATTTCCGGCGCTCCATGGCTTGACCCATGGGCGGACGCCCTGCTCCAGATCCGCAACGATGCGGTCGGTGATCTTGGCGTAAATGTCGACCCGGGGTTTGTTCTCTTTTCTGTTCATTTTCAGAACCTCCATGGGGAGGCCGCGACCATCGCGGCCCGTCACGGTGGTCCAGAGCGCTGGACCACGAGGTCGGCGCATCCGGTTGGAAACGATCGGAACGATGGTGCCCATCGCATCCGGGCCGAAACGCCAGTGGAGGACGGCAAGGCCGTTGCGCGGGCGGAGAGTCCAGAGCAGGACCACCATCCGGGACGGGCTGCAATGGGCGCCGATCCCAGTCCCCTTTCCTCGCCTCTTTGTCCGGTTTTCTGGGTTGGGTTTGAACATGAGAACAGGCCGGTCCGTGCAGAACCGGCCTGCCGGTTGGGATCGAAGAGAAGAAGGCGGGGCCGGAGCCCCGCCTGCTCCAGCTACCCCAAGGCTGCCATCTGGAGTTCAGTGGCCTGAAGGCTGACAGTCTCGCCGGGGTTCTCGACCTGGCGTTCGAAGGGCTTCCAGCTTTCACCGACGGCATGTTCGTAGGCAGCTACGGCGCCCTCGGCGGCCATCCGGAGGGCATGGGATTGAAGACCCATGTCGGCTGCGAATTCACGCTTGCGCTGCGCGTTGCTGTCAAAGCCTACCGGACCACCACGGTCCTCATCGCGGGCGTCGTTGGCGAGTTTCGCCGTGGCGTCCCTGGCCTCGCTCACCGCCCGGGAGTAGAATTGGCCGGCCCCATGGGCGGAACCGACATAGGCGCCGACAATGCGCTGCAGGTGGATCTGCATGGCCCGATCGCTCAGGCCGTCCCGGAGGGCATCGGCAGTTTCGATGATGAACCGTTCATGCAGATCACGGATACCGTCGCTGTCGAGGACCGGAAGCCCAAAGCTTTCCGCGATGAGGGAGGCTTGATTAGCGTCGGGGCAGACGAGGCGGACCATTTCGAGGGTGGTGCCGCGACGGAGCGGAACGACACGGGCGCTGGAGTGGGTGGAGCGGGCGGTTTTGGTCATCTGGGAAGTCCTTTCTGGTTTCTCCCTTGGAGCGATCCGGCCCTTGCCGGTCTTCCCTTCGGGTGCGGTCACACCGAACCGGCGTCCGCTGGACACTGCAGGGTCCGGAACCTGCCAGGCGAGCAGGGTTGGGATGCGGAACAAGCAGGGCTTAAGCCCTCGCGCGGGACGCAGCCTGGCCTTGCCGAGATCGGCGGGTTCCGGCCGCGAAGCGGCTTGGCCTTGCAGGGAACAGCAGCCGGTTCAGACCGCAGCAAACCCGAGGGGATGACCGACAAGGGACGGTCCAGGGGTGGAGATGCAGCTAGAGGATCAGGGCCAGAAGCGGTCGCCCGTCTTCATGACAGGATCAGGTTCCGCAAATGCGGTCCCATTTGAAACACCCGCCTATGCCGCAAGGCTTGCAGCAATCCCATTTCGGAAGCGGAATGCCGCTATCGCCGCATCCTGATGGATGAGCTTGCGCGTCACGGCATCGACCTCCGATTGCCGGGCAAAGGTCAGGGCTGAGAGATTGTCCTGATAGAGCCGTTCGTCGGCACTGGTCCATGTCGATCGGTTTTGGCCAGAATGCCGGGATCTGGCGCGGAAGGTGACTGCCAGGCGGCCGGTGCGAAGGGCGATCTGGCGTTCGATGAGACGCAGATGGTTCTGGGTCTGGCGACGGGCTGTCTCCATGCATACCGGCCTGGTGAAGTCGTCGGTGGACATCATGACATTGCCGTCCGCAACCGCCCCTGCCGTAGATGCCGAGATGCCGGCCAATCCGGGAAGCGGCTTTCGTCGGGAGTATAGGCGTTGGACAAATCGACCAATGCAATTGATGCTGCCATGTCCGGGCCAGCGACCGCCCAGTCGATGAGGGCAGAATGCGCGCCGAGATATTTACGCATATTCTGTGTCAGCATGGCGTCGAGAACACCGCCGATCTCCGTACCCGGATTGGCATCGGCTTCGATGATGAGATGAACGGCGACGATATAGCTTGTCATGATCGGGGTTTCTTTCGGCATGTAGTGTCCGCAATCGGCGCACAGACACGGCCCGTCTCCAGGCGTCGCGGCCGGTGAACTGGGCGGAATAGCGGGGGTGCCAGACGGTGAGGATCGGCCGCGTGCCAGCCATGTCGGATGACACGCGCCAATCCCCTGGCGATGCGTTTCCAGGGCATGACGATCACCGGTTCCAGCCGATGAAGCTCGACGGACCATCGTAAAGACGGTGGCGGGACCCATCGATGACGAAACCGAAACGACCGCCGCTCGTGCCGTATTCAGCACTCGGAACGAGATAGCGGCGCGTATCCTGCTGGCCGGTGCGATCGCCGCCAACCGTCGCGATGACTTCGGTGAAGCCAGGTTCGTGGTCGCAAAGTATCGCCGACACGACGATCCAGTCGGCACCATGGCGCCTGTGGAACGCGCGACGATCTTTCTCGACGGACTGCCCCGCATCGAGCACCTTGCCGTGGATATGCTCCCAGGCGTGCGGCTGGTCGTCCCGAAGTGTCTGGTCGGCGGCGGCCTTCTCCAAATCGGTGAACAGATCGGGGAACGCCTGGGCGACAGCGGCCCAGCAGCAATCTTCCTCATAGAACCCATCCGCCGCGCGCAGCAGCGGATGAACCTTCTCATTGCGCGCGGGATCGAGATGAAATCCACCATGACCCGCGGTTGAATGACAGATGACGCCCTCGGCATAGACCGTCGCGCCTTGTGATGGTCCCCATGGCGTATGAGCGCGAGAGGCAATGTCACGCCGGCCAAGGGCAACGCGCTGCTGCTGGTGCAGAGCGTTCTCTTCAACGCGGGAGCGAAACGCTGCCTCGTCGGCGAGGTCGCCCGCACGGCCGTAGAAATCGGAACGTGTCCAATCGGCAAGCGGGCGGGCAAGGCGCCAGCCCGTGGCCAGATAGTGCCCGCCATCGCGGCCCGGCACCATGGCGAAGGCGTTGTCGGCGACCAGAGCGACAGGAAAGCCCTCGGCGCTGCGACCAAACAAAGCCTCCGGATAGGCGGGGATTCGGGCGGTGCCGGGTATTTTGTGAAGGGCGGCGGTCATGCTGCAGCCCTCCCCTCGACGGCGGACGCCGCAACCTCGTCGGCCGTCACCGCGTCCTGAATGGCGCCGGGGTACCGGTGGCTGGTCAGCCACGCCTCCGCCGCGGCACGATTATCGGCGAGATGCAGCAGTTCGCCGTCCTCGCCGGCACGGCTGAGGATGCGGACCGAGCCGATGGCGGGACACTGCGTCACGACGAACACGGAAAAGCTCCTATGGACCGTAAGCACCACTACCCCCTGACCGCCATAGTCGCCCTCGTGCAGGGTAATACAGGCGGCAAGCACAGCACTGCCCGCCGTGCGGGCCGGCACCTTGCGGATGAGCCGCCCGCCGCTGTTGCGGTTTTCCCAGGCGGCGAGTTTCTTGCGGAAGCGTTCGGGGGGACGCGGCGTGCCGTCGGAGTAGCTAACGGTCGCGCCAAGCGGCGCGAGATCGAAGATCAGTTGAGCGGACATGATGTCCTCCATTGTGCTCTTAGTGAAAACAAAACCGCCGCCGGTGGTGCCGGCGGCGAAGATCGTTCGGAAGGGGAAGGATCGGGGCCTATTCGGCCGCGACGCGCCAGGCTTCGCTGTCGTCGCCGTGGGCGCCGTCCTCACTGGGATGGTCATTGGTTTCAGCGGATGGCTGATCGCCTTCCAATCCGTCGAGGGGGTCGGGCGCGCTATCGCCATCACCAGCCTCGTCGTCCTCGACCTCGACAACCGCGTGCTTGGCCACCCAGGCGGTTGCGGACGGTGCAGCAGGGGCGAATAGCGCGCCGGGATGAACGAAGCTTTCGGTCAAGAAATGCTGGACCAGTGCGGCGCGGGTATCCTTGACCTTCTGGCGGGGGAGCACCGGCGTATCCTTGCAGGAGGCCTCGAGCGCCGGACGTGACAGGCACGACATGAAGTCCTCGGTGCCCATATTGGGCAGGAAGGCGTCGGCACCGACGGCAGCGCCGGCAAAGCGTGCCACGATGCCACTATCCGTGCGGTTCTCGCGGCACGACAGCACTTCGACCAAGGTGAGCCGAGCAACCTGGCGCAGCGTGTCCCAGTCGAACTCGAGCTTGCCGCCCTCCCCGATCAGTCGGGCCGCGTGGCGCGCGACATTGGCATGACCATAGGGGTTGTCGGATTTGCCCGAGGCGATCGAGACATTCTGGCCGGCCAGAGCGAGCACCAACAGCGCCAGCAGCGTATCGTCCTCGATCGGCGCGCGAGCCAACGCTTCATGCAGTGCGTCGGTGCGATAGTCGCCGATCATTGCCAACCCGGTGCGCGTGACGTCCGGGCGCGGCGTCGAAGTGACCGCGGCGGCTCCGACATCGTCAATGCCCGAACCGGCATCGCCTTTCGGCCTTTTCGCCTCCGGCATGCGGTAATGCACTGATTGAACCGCACCAGTGCGCTGATCGAGATACATGGCGGTATGATCGGCCTTACCGGGCTTGCCATGGACCCGCTCTGCCTTGGGCGGCAGCTTGACCTCGCCATAGCTGCCAACGTCGGCGATGACGCCACGCTTGGGCAGATTGTTGGTCATCCACTCCTGCTGCGCACCGAGATAGGCATCGACATCGGTGGTGTAGCGGCTGTCCTCGTCGGCTGGTGCAAACAGATCCTCGACCCAGGCGATGCCATAGGCCAGGGCCAGGTCGTCGCCGAAGCTCGCATGCTTGGCGTACATGTGGGTCTTGGTCAGTCCCTGCGCCACGCTCCACCAGGTGACCTGGGGATCGGCCTTGCTCGGCTTATACTTCTTCCAGACTTCCTTCTGCTCCTCGATCGATGCCGAGGCGATGGTGCGCAGCTGGCGCTCATCGGGCATGTCGCCCCTGGCCATCTGGTCGAGCATGGCCGGCAGCACGTTCGCCAGCAGCCGCAATTTCTTGATCTGGCGGACTGGCAACGCCAGAGCAATGGCGATGGCTTCCTCGGTCCAGCCGAGTGCTACCAGGCGCTCGATCGCCCGCCATTGGTCGACGGGATTGAGCTGCTCATGCGCCAGGGTTTCCGCTAGCGAGCGCATCGCGCCACCATCTTCGGCGCGCTCGATCACCAGCACGGCGATCTCCTCAAGGCCCGCCGCGATCGCCTGCTTGACGCGACGATGCCCAGCGTCGATGACATAGCCGTTGCCACCATCGGGTTCGGCAGCGACGACGGGTGGCTGCACGATGCCGACTGCCTTGATCGTCGCCAGCAGCAGCGCGTCGGCCTGCGGATTGGACTTCGAGCGCCGGGCCTTGTCGGGGTTTTCCTTGAGCGCACGCGGATCGATAAACTTCAGTTCCATGGGAATGTTCCGTTGAGTTTGCGGACCACGCCGTTCGCGGGTCCTTCTCCGTCTTGTTTTCCAAGACATCCCCCAAACCGCGGAGCGGACGGGTCGGTGCAACTGCGGGCGAGCATCCCTGCCCGGCCGACCAAGCGGGGCTTTCAGCTCTGCGAAGGGCGACGTGGCCGGGATTGCGCAGGCGGCGGTTGAGCGTCAGCGTCACCGGCTCGGCCGATCCGCGAACCAGTTTCCTTTCATCCCTCCCTTTTATCCCTCCCTCTCATCCCCTCCTCCATCACTCCCATTGAAAGCCGCGCAAATAGACGCTATATTGCGTCAGATATAGAGGCGAACATGTTAGAGGGAGAGGCTCCAATGGGCCTAGTCCAATATTCAGATGACGGGTTCTTCGCGCCGCGCAAGATTGCAGAGGCCTTTCGCACGACCAGTGAAGAGGTCGCCCGGACGGCCGGGCTGGGAAAGGACGCCGTGCAACGCAAAGAGCGCGTCCGGTCCGACAAAACCCAGCGGCGCCTGCGCGAAATGGTTGAGATCATCAACAAGACGGAGCCCCGTTTCGGCTCTGCGCTGATGGCTTATGCCTGGTATCGCTCCGAGCCGCTGTCGGGGTTTTCTGGTCAGACCCCCATGCAGCTCGTCCGCAGCGGTCGGGCCGACGACGTGCTCGATTATATCGATGCGGTCGATGCCGGCGTTCACGCCTGATCCCGACGATGCAGTATTATGGTCCGCTCTATCGTGCGCTCAATCCCATCTATGCCCGCCAGCCGCTATCAGGTCGCGGCGCCGAACTCTATGGCGGACGGTTCAACCCCAAGGGCACACCGGCGCTTTATGCATCGTTGACGGTGATGACAGCCCTCAGGGAAGCCAACCAGGCCGGTAGCTTCCAGCCGACCACCCTTGTCTCCTACGATGCCGGGATCGAACGGGTTTTCGACTGTCGGGACGAAGCGGCCCTGCAAGCGGAGGGGATGGACGCGGCGGCGCTCGCCGACAGCACATGGCGCGACCACATGAAGGCGAGCGGCGAGGCGAGAACCCAGGCCTTTGCCCGGCGGCTGACCGCCAACGGTTTTCACGCAATGTTGGTCAGGAGTTTTGCGCCCGGTGCAGTCGAACACGATATCAATCTCGTATTGTGGATCTGGAGCGACGCGGCCCCATCCCATCTCACCCTGATCGATGATGAGAACCGCTTATCGCGATAGGGTATCGATTTGGTGATTGGCACTGCCTTGGCTTGCGATTGACATCCGGGGCCCGACGTCCACGCCTGACGGCCTTGTAATTTGTGTATATTATGGCAATATACATCTATGATCGAATGGGAACGGATCACTGGCTTCGACTGGGATGTGGGGAACGCCCGCAAAAGCGTGGACAAACACGACGTTAGCCAGGCGGAAGCAGAACAGATCTTCTTCAATGAACCCTTATTGACCGTTCCAGACGCAAAGCATAGCGGCACCGAGCAACGGATCCATGCTCTGGGGCGCACCGATGACGGAAGGCTGCTGCACATTACCTTCACGCTTCGGGCAAACGACACGAAGATCCGGGTGATCTCGGCTCGAAGTATGAGCCGTAAGGAGCGAGGCTACTATGAGTAAAACACCTAAGCCGGTTCCGACCTTTGCAACAGAGGCGGAGGAGCGGGTCTTCTGGGAAGCCAACGACTCCACCGAGCATGTGGACTGGAGCAAGGCAGAGCGGGCACGGCTACCCAATCTCAAGCCATCCTCGACCGCGATCTCGTTGCGGCTACCGAACGCCCTGCTCGAACGGATCAAAGTCGCCGCCAACAAGCGCGACATACCCTACCAGTCCCTCATCAAGGCTTGGCTTTCTGAGAAGATCGACGCCTCGCGAAACTGAGACCAGAACCGGTTATCGAGATAGGCAATCAACTTGGTGATTGTCATCGCATTGGGTTGCGATGGTCCCGGTATCACGCAGCAATGGTGCGCTCGCCGTCTACACGACCGGCATCATCGTCGGCACTGGCGGCGAGTTCGGCTTCAATTCCGGCCAGTTGTACCAGCTTGAGTTCGAGTTCTCCTGCCAAGGCAAACGCCTCCCCAACCCGCGGCTGATACGAGGCGAGGCGCCGGTGCGCTTCGTGCAGCCGCCGACGATAGTGTTCCTGTTCGCCATCGAAGTTTGCGAGCGCGTTTTCCAAACGCGCGATCGCGCCGATGGGGGTCGTGGTCACTGGAAGCTCGACCTCATGTTCAGCGCCGGTGCGCAGCAGCATGGTGCTGTAGTGGAAACCATCCCGGCCAACCCGCTGACCGGAAAACACCAGCTCGAAGCTGCCGATCGAGGCGATCACAACATCGCTCTCCTGCTGAAGTTGCACCAGGGTCAGGATCTCCTTCATTAGCGCGCGGCCGGCGAGCTTACGCTCCCGATATTCTTGGCCGGTGACGCTCACGGTGAACGCA